>CAJFOG010000183.1 GCA_904395785.1 uncultured Eubacterium sp.
TATGCAATTTCTGCTGAATTTTTATTTTTAAACATCTGTTTTACACCTATTTTATTACTTTATTATGGTTTTGTCCGAATTATAGTTTACTTTTATCATCCTTTGCACGAGGGTGCGCACTTAAATAACTTTGTTTTAATCTATCTTTACTAATATGTACATAAATTTGTGTTGTAGATAATGATGCATGCCCTAATAATTCCTGCACAATACGTAAGTCTGCTCCATTATCTAATAAATGTGTCGCAAAACTATGACGAAACATATGTGGGTGTAAATGCATCGGTAATTGTAATTGCTGTTCTTGTCGTTGCATTCGATATTGTATTCCTCTACTTGTTAGTTTTGTTCCTTTTTGATTCACAAACACAATATCATGGTCTTGTTTACACCATTTGCATCTTACTTCTTTTATGTAACGTTGTACCATTTCACCTGCTACATCATAAAAAGGCACCAAACGCTCTTTATCCCCTTTCCCATGTATCCTTACAATCTGATTTGTAAAATCTATATCTTTTAAAGTTAATTGCGTTAGCTCACTAACACGCAATCCACTCGCATACATTAACTCAAACATCGCACGATCTCTTAATTGCGCATCATCATGTAAATCAAATGAACTTAAAAACGTATCCATTTCATCATAAAATAAAAATTCTGGGATTTTTCTTGCTTGTTTAGGTGCTTTAAAATACAAAAAAGGATTCTTTTCAACATTCTCATAACGTATTAAATAACGATAAAAAGAACGTAAGGCACTTAATTTTCTTGCGATCGTTGTATTCGATAATTCATGTTCATACTGTTCATGTAAACTTGCGATATAATTCATCAATATAATACGATCAACTTCTTCAAAACTTTTTATATGTTCTTCATGTAAAAAAGAGATAAACGATTGTATATCTCTTTTATACGCATCTAATGTATGTTGACTACCTGTATGTTTTTGATGAATATACGTCAAAAAATCTGTTACTTGCTCATCCATTATACAAACTTTTCTTTCCATTCATCAATTACCGCAAGTGCCTGTTTCGCAAACGCTTCTTTACGATCTTTCTTTTTCACTTTTCCTTCTAGTTGCATAATCCCAAAATTTGCATTCATCGGTTGAAAGTATTTTGGACTTGCATGCGTAATATAATGAGCCATAGCTCCTATTACACATGTACTAGGCAACGTACACACTTCTTTACCTTGTAAATAATTTGCCATATTTAATCCAGCTAATAACCCACTTGCAGCACTTTCTACATATCCTTCAACACCAGTTAATTGACCTGCAAAAAATAAATCATCTCGATCCACGTATTGATATGTAGGACGTAATACTTTTGGAGCACATAAGTAAGAGTTACGATGCATTACTCCATAGCGTACAATCGAAACATTTTCTAAACCTGGAATCATTTGTAAAATACGTTTTTGTTCCCCCCATTTTAAATGTGTTTGAAATCCTACGATATTATATAAAGAGGCGATTGCATTATCTTGTCTTAGTTGTACTACCGCATATGGCATTTCTTTTCCTTCTTGTTGTAAACCAACAGGTTTCATCGGTCCAAATAATAATGTTTTTTCTCCTCTTCTTGCCATTTCTTCAAAAGGCATACATCCTTCAAAATATTTCTCTTCAAAATCGTGTAGCTCTGCTGTTTCCGCATGAATCAATTCATGATAAAAAGCAGAAAACTCTTTTTTACTCATAGGACAGTTAATATAATCTGCTTCTCCTTTATCATAGCGAGATTTAAAGTATGCTTTCTCAAAGTTGATAGAATCTTTTTCAACGATAGGTGCGGCTGCATCATAAAAGTGAAAATATTCTTCTTTTGTTAATGTTTGAATCGCTTTACTTAACGCATCACTTGTAAGTGGTCCACTTGCGATAATTACTGGTCCTTGTGGGATTTCTGTGATTTCCTCATGAACAACTTCTACTAAAGGGTGTTCTTTTAATGTTTTGGTGATTTCCGCAGAAAATGCATGACGATCAACCGCTAATGCACTTCCTGCTGGTACACGGTGTTCATCCGCAACTTTCATAATTAATGAGTCAAATTGTCGCATTTCTTCTTTTAATATTCCTACCGCATTTAATAAAGAATCACTACGTAATGAATTTGAACAAACTAGTTCCGCAAATTGATCACTTGCATGTGCTGGAGTAGATTTATGAGGGCGCATTTCTACTAATTTCACAGGAATACCGCGTTTTACTAATTGCCAACACGCTTCACACCCTGCCAAACCTGCACCAACTATCGTTACTTGTTTCATATGATGACTATTCTTCCTTTCCTTCTTTTTTTGTTTTTCTTTTTGTTGTTTTCTTTTCCTTTACTTCCCCTTCATCACTTTTCTCTTTTTTCGCTTCTTTTTTAATATAACGACATTTTGGATAATTACTACAACCTACAAATGTTGTTCCAAACCGTGATTTACGCTGTACAAGATCATGTCCACAATCTGGACATTTTTCTCCAGTTGCCACTGGTTCTTCTTTTTGTTTTGTACTCTTAATGTATTTACATTCTGGATAACTACTACATGCCAAAAATGAACCATATCGTCCTTTTTTCATAACTAATTTACTTCCACAATTTGGACAAACTTCATCAATAGGTGCATTTTCTTCCTCGTTTTCACTTTTTGTATAACGACATGTAGGAAAATCAATACAAGATATAAACTTACCAAAACGTCCAATACGATACACCAATTCATTACCACATTCAGGACAGTTTTCTCCGGTACGCTCTAATTCCTTTTTCTCCATATGCTCATATGCATTTTCTAATAAAGGTTCAAATTGATTATAAAAAGTATGTAACTCTTCAATATTATTACGATCACCTGATGCGATTTCATCTAAATGATGTTCCATATTCGCAGTATAACTTACATTAATAATATCTTGAAAATATTCTTGTAGTTTTTGATCTGTTAATTCACCTTGTTCACTAGGGATAAATACTTTTGTTTTACTAGTTTCACTTGGTTTTTCTAAAGATACATACCCTCTAGCTTGCAGTGTATCAATAATAATCGCATATGTAGAAGGACGTCCAATTCCTTTTTCTTCTAAATCTTTAATTAGCCGAGCTTCACTATAACGTAATGGTGGTTCTGTAAAGTGTTGTTTTCCTTCTAACTGTACATCTTTTAATACTTCATTTTCATCCATAGCTGGCAACATCTCATCTTTTACCACTTCATAATCACCATACAATTTTAAATAACCATCAAAAGTTAATATAGAACCGTTCGCATGAAATTCACACCCATTAGATGCCATCTTCACTTGTACAACATCACTTTTACTTGGAGCCATTAAAGATGCGATCGTTCTAGCATAAATTAATTTATATAGTTTATATTGATCATTTGTTAAATATGGTTTTACCGCTTCTGGTGTATTTTTCACATTTGTTGGTCGAATTGCTTCATGGGCATCTTGGGCATTTTCACTATTTTTTTGACGAACACGCCCTTTATAAGCTTTTCCATATACTTCTTCAATATGTGCCTGTGCATCCTTTACAAAAACATCACTTAAACGTGTAGAGTCTGTACGCATATAAGAAATAAGACCTTCACTTACTCCATTGGCTAACGCAAGTCCTTCATATAGTTTTTGGGCAATTTGCATTGTTTTTTTTGCACCAAATCCAAGCTTTGTACTTGCCTCTTGTTGTAAGGTTGAAGTAATAAACGGCATCTTTGCATCTTTCTTACGTACTTTCTTTTCAATAGATGTTACTAAAAAGTCTTGTTGACAACGTACAATAATCGCATCTGTATCTTCTTTTGTTTTTAATTGTGCTTTTTTTCCATCAACTTTTTGTAATGACGCCTTAAATTCTTTTCCATCTTTTTTAATTAACGCCGCAAGGCTCCAATATTCTTCCGTTTTAAATGCACGGATTTCTTTTTCACGCTCTACAATTAAACGTAAAGCAACCGATTGTACACGCCCTGCAGATTTTGATCGAATCTTCGTTTGTAGTAACTTACTTAATTTAAATCCAATAATACGATCTAACATACGTCTGGTTTCTTGACTTTTTACTAAATTTTGATCAATCATACGTGGATGTTCTAATGCCTCTACTACTGCATTTTTCGTAATTTCATGGAAGATAATACGGTTTTTTTCTTCCATATCTAATTCTAAAACATTCGCTAAATGCCATGCGATTGCTTCCCCTTCACGATCAGGGTCACTTGCTAAAAATACATGATCACTTTTTTTCGCTAATGCTTTTAATTCTTTTACTATGGCACGTTTATCACTACTTATTTTATAGGTTGGCTCAAAATCATGTTCAACATCAATCCCTAATCCGCCTTTTCCTGTAGTTGCCAAATCTCGAATATGCCCCTTTGATGAAACAACTTGATACTCATTTCCTAAATATTTTTCAATTGTTTTTGATTTGGAAGGTGATTCCACAATAACTAAATTTTTCATTTTAGCCTCCTAGCAATAAATATACGTATCTTATTGTTTGTTTTTTTTTATCATTTGTCAAGCATTTTTTTCATACTTTATATGTTTCCTAAAAATTTTTATGTAATAAACATTTCACATCTTCCATATCTATTAGTATTTCTGCACCTTGTGAAATCAATAGATTACACCCTTTTCCTTGTTCATATAAAAAAGGTTGTGGCACACAATACACAGGAATCCCTAAGGTTAAAGCTTCATTCACCGTTAACATCGTACCACTTTTACACCTAGCTTCAATCACCACAACAAATGCACTCAATGCTGCCAAAATGCGATTACGCCACGGAAAATGATGTGCCAAAGGTTTTACACCTAATGGATATTCACTCACAATCAAATGATGTTGTTTCATTTGTTTATATAAATGACTATGTTGTTTTGGATAAACAATATCTAAACCACAACCAATAACTCCAATCGTTGATGCATGTAATGCACTTTCATGTGCACAGCCATCAATCCCTTTCGCTAAACCACTTACTATTGTATAACGCTTAGATAATATAGTTGTCATATCACGACAAATGATGTAACTATCTTGTGATGTATTTCTGCTTCCAATCACTGCACAACTATCGTTTTCACATAGCGATAAATTCCCCTCATAAAAAAGGATCCATGGAGCATATTGTAAGCATCTTAATTTTGATGGATAATTATTATCAACTATCGTTGTATACAAACATGGATATTCAAGATATTCCCATTTTTCATCATGCGCAATCGCCTTCGCAATTTTATTCCAATCTCCTTGATATTTTACAGCATAATATAATATACGCTCTCTCATACAATCACCTCAATAATAGATACGATATTACTTACGAAAAGTACAAAAAAAGACTATATATTTCTATATAATCTTATGATTTGTCTATTTACTCTTTTGTATCATTACTTAAGATTTCTTTCGCACTCGATAATAAAGTAGCCATACTTGATAATTCATTTGGCACAACTAATTTTGTAGCTTTCCCATCTGCCATTTTTTCATATGCTTCCAAGCTTTTTAAACTTAAATATGCTTTTGATGGATTCGCTTCTTTGATCATTTCAATCCCTCTTGCTTGTGCAACATAAATTCTTTCCATTGCTTGTGCTTTCCCTTCTGCTTCCGCAATCATAGCTTCTTTTTTTGCAGTCGCACGTAAAATCATAGCTTCTTTTTCACCTTCCGCAGTAAGAATTGCACTTTTCTTTTCACCTTCTGCTTGTAAGATTTTTTCTCTTCGTTCACGCTCAGCACGCATTTGTTTCTCCATCGCTTCTTGAATATCACGTGGTGGCACAATATTTTTTACTTCTACACGATTCACCTTAATTCCCCATGGGTCTGTCGCCTCATCTAAAATTGAACGCATTTTTGTATTAATAATATCTCTTGATGTTAATGTTTCATCTAATTCTAATTCTCCAATAATATTACGTAATGTAGTTGCGGTTAAATTTTCAATCGCTACAATCGGCCCTACTACCCCATACGTATACAGTTTAGGGTCTGTGATTTGAAAATATACAACTGTATCAATTTGCATCGTAACATTATCTTTTGTAATTACAGGTTGTGGTGCAAAATCTTTCACAACCTCTTTTAATGTTACTTTATTCGCAATACGATCTACAAAAGGAATTAAAAAGTGAATTCCTGTATCCCATGTACTATGATAAGCACCTAAACGTTCCACTACATAAGAAGTTGCTTGTGGTACAATACGAATTAAATATGCACAAATTAAAATAAATATAACTAATACAAATAATACTACTAAAAACTCCATAACTATATCCTCCTATTTTATATCTAATGGTGTTACAACTAACTTCACACCATCTATTGCTACAATCTTTACTCTTACCCCCTGTTGAATACCATCTTTATGCTCAGATATCGCATGCCATATCTTACCTTGCACACTAACTTGTCCCCAACTATCTCTTGTAATATCTTTTACAACCAAGCCTGTTTCACCAATTAAACGATCAAAGTTTGTAGGTACTTTTTGCTTATAAAAGTAGCGTGATACAATTGGTCGAACTAATATAATACACAGTAAGGATAATGCAAAAAATAAGGCAATTTGTATTTCAAATGACCAATGTAATAAAGATGCTAATAATGCCCCAAGTCCTCCAATCAAAAACCAAACACTCACTAGCGCTCCAGGAGTGATAATTTCAAATATAAACGCAATCAAACATACGAATAACCATACCATCTTTTTACCTCCCTTCTAATTATTTTGACTATATTACTATTATATAAAAAAAGAAAAGTTTACGCAACATCACTTTTCTTACATTTTAATCAAATATCCAATGTTAACTGTTTCATCTTTGCGACAGGACTATAACTATAACGATATAATTTATCAATGACACCATATTGTTGCATCGCTTCTATATGTGCTTTTGTTGGATAACCTTTATGCTTTTTAAATCCATACATTGGAAATTGTACATCATATGCTTCCATAATATTATCACGTACAACTTTTGCTAAAATACTTGCAGCCGCAATACTGACGCTTTTTTGATCACCTTTTACTAACGATTCCATTGGATAACTACACTCTGGTAACGGCATAGCATCCGTCAATACTGCATCAACATTATGAAATTTATTTACCAATTCTTGCATCCCCCATTGCGTTGCACGATAAATATTTTTTTCATCAATGACTTTTGGCTCGATAATCAATATATGATATTCTTGTGCTAATGCGATAATCTCTTTAAATAGTTGTTTTCGTTTTTTTTCACTAACTTTTTTAGAGTCATAAATTGTATCATGATGAAATCCAACTGGAAACGATACAGCCGCAACTACCAATGGTCCTGCAATAGGACCTCTTCCTGCTTCATCAATACCAACAATTGCTTGCTTACCTTCAGACCACCATGCATTTTCATATGTATTTTCACATTTCATCTGCTTGCTCCCAAGTAATACAACCTAACTTATCGCCTCGTATTTCCTTTAAGAAAGTTTCAATACAACGTTTCATATCTAATGTATCTTGCCCTTTTAAAAACCCTCTTTTTCTTGCGATACGCTCAAACATCTCATATGGATTATCACATACTTCTACTTCATAACGCTTTTCTAATAACTCTTTTTTATAATCTATTAAAAACTGCATTGCCCATGCTGCTACTTCTTCTAATGGTAATATTTCATCTCTTATTGCACCTGTTACAGCTAATAATAGTCCAACTTTTTCATCATCAAATTTTGGCCATAATACACCTGGTGTATCTAACAATTCTAAATCTTGATTAACCTTTGACCATTGTAAAGCTCTTGTAACTCCTGGACGATCTCCAGTTACCGCAATTTTCTTTTTTGAAATACGATTGATAAACGTCGATTTACCTACATTTGGAACACCAACTACCATTGCACGTAAAGCTCTAGGACGTATTCCTCTTCGTTTCATTCTTTCAATTTTTGCTTGCATTAATTTTTGACTAGCTTCCACAACAGATTTTGTGATATTTTCTTTTAAAATATCCAATGCTAATACATACGTTAACTCATTAGATAATTTTTTTACCCATTTTTTTGTTTCTGCTACATCTGCTTTATCTTTTTTGGATAGTATAATCAATCTTGGTTTTTGTTGACAAAGCTCTTCAATCATTGGATTTTTAGATGCATATGGAATTCTTGCATCTCTTAATTCAATAATCATATCAACCATCTTCAGTTTTTCCTGCATTTCTCTTTTAGCTTTTGTCATATGACCAGGAAACCACTGTATTCTAATACTTTGTGTCTTATTTTCTTCCATTTCCGATAAACCTCATTTCTTGAAAAGGATAATATACAACTCCCCCTTTAGAAATAATCGCTGAACGTGAAAACGCACCCACATGCTCATCTCTTGAATCTAAAGATGCAATTCGATTATCACCCACTAAAAAATACTCATCATCTTTCAATACAATTTCTTTTGTATCTTGCGTAAATTTTGTTAATAGTTGTTCTTCTTTTACACTTTGAATATATGCTTGATCTAAAAAAGGTTCTTCAACTTTTTTTCCATTTACATATAAACAATCATCTTTATATTGAATGGTTTCATTTGGCAATCCTATTACACGTTTGATCCATAGTTGACCATTTGATGCATGCTTTGCGACAACAACATCGAAACGCTTAATTTCTGTACAATAAGATGCTGCAACATTGATCCATAACCGCTCTTGATCTTTTAATGTAGGATACATAGAAGAACCACTTACTACTTTATTTCTCATTATAAAAGTATTCACTAATAACAATACGATAAACACAATGAAACAAAAACGAATAAAGTCTAATACAACATATAAGCAATCATATATTTTTACTTTTTTCATCAAATCACCTATTTCACAATTCCTATATTTGTCACCGGGAACACTCTGAAAATACCACTAGCTTTAATCTGACTTTTTTTAAAGGCACCAACATCTCTTGAATCTTTCGATACTTGGCGATTATCCCCCATTAGCCAATATTCATCTTCTCCTAATGTAATTTCTTGAAAATCTTCTGTAAAAGACTCTCCTAATGATCGAATCACTTCCACCAAATCGCCTTTTAAATATGGTTCATCTATTACTTCTCCATTGATATACACTTGATCATCTTCACAATAAATCCGATCATTAGGAACAGCTATTACTCTTTTAATCACATGTTCATGAAACATTTTATCATCATATGCAATCACAATATCGCCACGTTGTATCGTAAGGAATTTAGCAATAAATGCGCAACTAATTGCATATTGCCCATTTTTTAATGTTGGTGACATCGAATCACCTACCACATGGATGGGACGTATGATATAGTTCATCATTATATGAACAAGAATAAAACAGATAAGAAAAACTTTAAAAAAAGATATAATATTAGATACTATTTGTTTCAGTATAGATTCTTTTACTTCTTCGTGATAATTACCTACATCGTTTTTCCGTACCATATATGATTCACCATTCCTATCCAACAATATAAGAAAAAGTCGGAATAACCCCGACTTTTACTTACGAACTTCTTTAATACGAGAAGCTTTTCCTGAACGTCCACGTAAGTAGAATAATTTATTTCTTCTAACTTTACCATGACGTACAACTTCGATTTTTTCTACAATTGGTGAGTGGATTGGGAATGTTCTTTCTACACCGATTTGGTTAGAAATTTTACGAACAGTAAAGTTTTCACTAATTCCTCCACCTTGTTTGGCAATTACTAATCCTTCGAAAATCTGAATACGAGATTTGTCACCCTCTTTAATTTTAACGTGTACACGTACTGTACTACCAGATTTAAAGAAAGGTACATCTTTTTTTAATTGTGATTTTGTTACTTCATTAACTAATTGTAAATTCATAATACGGCTCCTTTTCTACTAATATAACGATGAGCTCTTAAACAATTTATGTCCAGCGGAACTTACGTTGCCTAAAGGCCTTATCATCATATCATAAAGTTAAGTATTATGCAAACATTTTTCTATCTAAAGTTGCTTATCAGGGAAAGACGGGTTACTTTCCTCTATAATCATACCATTTCTTACACGTAATGAAAAGTAAGTTTTGTCATTCTTAAAAATTAACTACTTGTAATTAATTTTTTTCTTTTTTCAACTGTTCTAAAATATTTAATTCTTCTTTTGTAAATTGACGATTTTCTAATAAATCTGGTCTTTTCTCTAACGTTCTTTTTAAAGACTGTGTTAATCTAAAACGACGAATATTTTCATGGTGTCCACTCAGTAAAACATCAGGTACTCTTACACCATCATACTCAATGGGTCTAGTATATTGCGGGTATTCTAATAATCCATTTTCAAACGAATCATCTTCATGACTTTGTTTCAATATAACTCCTTGAAGTAAGCGAATGATCGCATCTGATACAACAATCGCTGCTGGTTCTCCTCCAGTCAATACAAAATCACCTAATGACAATTCAATATCAACATAACGACGAATTCGCTCATCAAACCCTTCATAATGCCCACATAACAAGATTAAATGATCAATTGTTTGCGCAAATTCTTTCGCAACACTTTGTGTAAATGTTTTTCCTTGTGGTGTTAACATCGCTACTACTGCATTAGGCGTACGTATCGCCTTTAAACAATCAACGATAGGCTGTGGACTCAATACCATTCCTTGCCCACCTCCACACGGCGTATCGTCTACATTATGATGTTTATCTAAAGTATATTCTCGAAAATTCACGGTTTCAATTTGTACCAATTGTTTTTCAATCGCTCGTTTAATAATAGATGTTTTTTGAAAACTTTCAAAAAATTCAGGAAATAACGTTACAATCGTTATTTTCATATTAACCCCTCCATTTTATGAATTACTATTTCTTGCTTATCTTTATCAAATGATGTAATAAATGCTTGTACATATGGCACAAGAAATGATATATCATCTTTTTGTACTCTTAAAATCGCATGAGCTGGTGTATCTAATACCTCTACAACACTACCTAATTCTTCACCTGCTTCATCCTTCACAATACAACCTTTTAATTCAAAAAAGTATGCTTCATCTTCTTCTAATGTATGTAGTTGTTGTTTGGAAATATATAACGTACTCGTTTTCCATTGTTCCACTAAATTAATATCTTCATAGCCTTCAAACACTACAAGTAACATCCCTTTATGCTCACGTACAGATTTAATACGCACTTCTATCATCTCATTTTGATAAGATACATAAATCGTTGCTTTTTTTTGAAACCTTTGTTCAGGAAAATCAGTCATCGGTTTTATTTTTACTTCCCCTTTTAATCCATGTGTATTCACTAGTACTCCTATTTTGATGAATTCCATAATACCATAGTCAAACTAGTTGTTCCTTTCTAATTTGACATACTCCTTTCTTAGTTATTTTAAAAAAGGATGCAGTCAGTATGCATCCTAATAAGTTTCGAATTTAATCGTAACTTTTTTTCTTTCTTTTTTTGATGCAATAGACATCATATGGCGAATCGCAGAAGCCATTTGTCCACGTCTACCAATTAGTCTAGCAACATCTTCACTGAGCGCATAAACATATAACAAGATTTCTTGATCATCTAAACTTGTCATCCGCTTTACAGAAATACTTTGATGATCATCTACCATTGGCCTTACTAAATCCAATAATACTTGCTCGTAATCTACCATATTATTTTGCGTTTTTTTCTTCGTGTAAACGTTTTAAAATACCTTCACCAGAAAGAATATTACGTACTGTATCAGTTGGTTGAGCACCATTTTTTAACCATTTTACTGCTAATTCTTCATTAACTGTAATAGAAGCAGGGTTAGTAGTTGGGTTGTACGTACCGATTGTTTCAATGAAACGTCCATCTCTTGGTGAACGAGAATCAGCTGCTACAATTCTGTAAAAAGGTTTTCTTTTTGAACCCATTCTTTTTAATCTTAATTTAACCATGATAATTCCTCCTAAATTTTATTTTTATCATTATTCTTCATTAGTATATCATATTTTTTATATGTGTCAAGGTTTTTTCCTTTACAGTTATAATTATCTTCTACCTTTTTTTCCAGACATCATTTTTGACATAGCGCGCATTTGTTTCATAGCACCTAATCCACCAAAATTAGGCATTCCCCCACCTTTTGTAAGAGCAGACATTTGCTTCATCACTTGTTTCATTTTCTCAAACTCACTAATACAACGATTTACATCCGCTACAGAAGTCCCACTACCTTTCGCAATTCTAGATTTTCTAGACGCTTTTAAAATACTTGGATTTTCTCTTTCTTCTGGTGTCATACTTTGGATAATCGCTTTACTTTTTTTCATCTTATTACCTGCTTTGGCTTCATCAATTTGGCCTGCAAATTGATTCATACCAGGTAACATTTTCATAATTCCACCTAATGAACCCATTTTTTCAATTTGTTCATATTGTACAAGCATATCCGTTAATGTAAATTTACCACTCATCATACGATTTGCGGCTTTTGTAGTAGCTTCCACATCCATTTTTTCTTGTGCTTGTTCTACAAGTGATAAAATATCACCCATTCCAAGAATACGATCTGCCATACGATCTGGATGAAATACATCTAAATCTTCTACTTTTTCTCCTAAACCAACAAACTTAACAGGTACATTTGTAATTGTACGAACAGATAGCACACCTCCACCACGTGAATCACCATCTAATTTTGTCACAACTAAACCTGTCACTTGTAATTGTTCATGAAAACTTGTCGCAACATTCACAATATCTTGTCCAGTCATTGCATCTACAGTTAGTAAGATGTCATCTGGCTGTACAAGTGCTTTCATATCACTTAATTCTTGCATCAATTCTTCATCGATATGTAAACGACCAGCCGTATCAAAAATTACAGTGTCATATCCATGTTCTTTCGCATAAGCTAAACCTTGTTTTGCAGTCTCTACAGCTTTTGTTTCAATACCTAATGAAAATACTTCTACACCAACAGATTCTCCTAAAATTTTAAGCTGATCAATTGCTGCTGGACGTACAAGATCACAAGCGACTAATAAAGGTTTTCTTCCTTGTTTTTTCTTCATTACATTCGCAATTTTCGCAGCCGCTGTTGTTTTCCCTGTACCTTGTAAACCAACCATCATTACTGTAGTAATTCCTGATGATTTGTATTGAATTGGTGCATCTTCATCTCCTAATAAGTGTAAAATTTCTTCATGTACAATTTTTACTACCATTTGACTAGGATTTAACGATGACATGACTTCTTGTCCTAGTGCTTTTTCTTTTACTCTTTCAATGAAATCTTTTACTACTCGATAATTCACATCTGCTTCAAGTAAAGACATACGCACTTCACGAAGCATATCATTCATATTTTTTTCTGTTAATTTCCCTTTTCCTGTTATATTTTTAAACGCTTTCCCTAAACGTTCACTTAAACTTTCAAATGCCATATTTGCCACCTTCCTATTTCTTTATTTATTATATCATAGTATCGAATAAATGTACTATGCACTTTGTATTGATCATTTTATTTTTTTATATACATCAATCTCAAAAACAACTTCTGTTTCAAGTGAAGATATACCTTTTAATTGATCACTTGCTTGTTTTGATGATTTCCAATAATATGGTGTCATCTGAAATAATGCCCAAATTTGTTGTGCATTGTTTATTTGTATCGTATAAGCCACTTCTTTTCGATCATATAAAACAAAACCTTCAAGCTGTTTAGATGTATCTTCATTTTCATAAACGTCTTGATATAATACTTCTTTTAAACCCATCAGATGACGTTTTCCTGGACTTACTCTAATAAAGTAACCATCACCTTTTAGAACACGATACATTTCTTTTTCATCAAATGGCGCAAACACTGATAAAACAGCTTGTACACTTTTATCTTGTAGTGGCATATGAAATACACTACATACCGTATACTGTACACCTACGCTAGCTTTACAAGCTTCATCAATCGCAAATTTTGATACATCAAATCCGATAATTTCTATTTGTGGATGTTTTATTTTTACTTCATTTGTATAATATCCTTCTCCACAACCTGCATCTACTAGTGTCTTAATTGATAATGAATCAATAATATTAGTTAATGTAGTTCTTAATGGTTCATAATATCCTTGTGACAAAAACATTGTCCTAGCTTTCACCATATCTTTATCATCACCACTTTGTTTCTGCATAGAAGGCATTAAGTTTACATATCCCCTTTTAGCAATATCATAACTATGTCCATTCTCACAATAAAATCGTTTTTTATCCTTTATCAATGCACACTGACATTTTGGACAACACAACACACAAATCACATCCTTACCTTGTTTGATTATATCATGGCTTATAAGGAAAGAACAGAAAAAAATCTTATAGCATATAAATATACTATAAGATTTTTTATGTTTATCGCTTATTGTTTTGTTGTTGACGATTCTGATTCATTTGATCATTTCTTAATAAATCGTTATTGCGTTGTTTTTGTTGTTGCTTATCAAATTCTAAATCAGCACCTAATTCCATACCCATTTCATATTGGTATAAATCTTCTTGTACTTTTTCTTTGTGATAATTTACACGATTTTTATTTTTCATTTTCTCACCTCACACAAGTTATTATGTGGCGATGAAAATAATTTATACTAAAAAATATCAGAATAATCTTCCACAATTTGCTTGACAGGATATACATCAATACTTTCCATATTTTCAATACATGCATTAATTAGTGATTCAAAATCAAATCGACTTTCTAATTTCTCTGCTTTATGTATTGTTGGTTTTGTGACTGGATTTTTTGGTGTAAAGATTGTACAACAATCTTCAAATGGTTGAATGGATGTTTCATATGTTCCAATTTTTTTCGATAAATCGATAATTTCAATTTTATCTAAACAAGCTACTGGTCGAATAACCGGCATAGCAGTAACTGCATTTATTGTCTGCATACTTTCTAATGTTTGACTTGCAACTTGGCCTACACTTTCTCCATTTACGATTGCTAATGCATGTTGTTTTTCACAAACTTTTTGTGCAATACGATACATCATACGACGCAT
This sequence comes from uncultured Eubacterium sp., assembly GCA_904395785.1. GTDB lineage: Bacteria > Bacillota_I > Bacilli_A > Erysipelotrichales > Erysipelotrichaceae > Amedibacterium. The sequence goes on from CAJFOG010000183.1 coordinate 15,080, forward strand.
AATTGTAATCGCATAACTTTCATCACAATGTTTATAAATTGCCAATTGTAAATCTGTAAATGGTATTACATGCACACGAACATGACCTTGATATGGTGCTAATGCTCTTGCCAAATCTAACACTTTATCTTGTGCAGCTTGACTTGTATATGGTGGAGAAGCATAGTGAATACATTCAATCGCAACTCCTCGTTTCATTGTTAAATAACCTGCAACTGGAGAATCAATCCCACCAGATAACATAACCAAAGCTTTACCTCCAACACCTACTGGATATCCACCATTTCCTTTAATTTTCCCAGTCATAATATAGGTTGCATCTTGGTGAATTTCAATTTGTAAACGTAAGTCTGGCTCTTTCACATTTACTTTCCATTCTGTATTTTGTAAGATGATTGTTGCTACTGCACGATTAATCTCATCAGAAATCAATGGGAATTGTTTAAAGCTTCTTCTTGCTTCTACTTTAAAAGTTTTTCCTTCTGTTTGTTTCGCAACATCCAAACATACTTGTTTTATTTCTTCAATGTTGGATGCTACTTTTATCGCAAATGAAAAAGAAGAAATTCCAAATACTTTTTCTAATCGTTTGGAAACTTCCACATGATCACAACCATGTAACATAATGTACATACGATCATGCGTTCTTTCATATGTCAATTCAGGGAAATCTCTTAATGCATTACGTACATTTACTAATAAGCGTTTAATAAAATCTTTTCTATTTTTCCCTTTCGTTGATAGTTCTCCAAAACGTACTAATATATGATCATATACGAATTTATTTTGTTCTATATTCATGATAAATCTCCTTTAATGCCTCAATCAAAGCATAAACTTCTTGTTTTGTTGTCATAGAAGATAAAGAAATTCTAATCGCATTGGTTGTACGAAACTCCTCTAATCCCATTTCTTTTAAAACATGCGATTGCACTTTACTTTTCGATGAACATGTACTCTTTGCAGATACCGCAAACCCTCTTGTATTTAACGCATTTAATAGTATCTCACTACCAATATAGGCACAAGATACATTTAAAATATATGGTGAAGCCTGCTTTGGACTATTTACATACCATCCATCCATAGATGCAAACGCATTACGTAATATTTGATTCAATGAAGAAACATAAGCAAATGATAGCTCTTGTTCTTCCAACATTAAACGTAGTGTTTTCGCTAATACGATGTTTTGTGGAGCATTGCTTGTCCCACCACGCAATCCCATTTCTTGTTGCCCTCCACTAATCAAAGACACAAGTTCAATATTTTTTTTCTTATATAAAACTGCACTTCCCTTTAGCCCATAAATTTTATGAGCTGAAAAAGAAACCATATCATATAATGCACATGTAAGAGGTAATTTTCCCATACCTTGCACCGCATCAACGTGAATGACTGCTCTACTATTAGCTTTAATATAGTTAGCACACTCTTCAATTGGATTACATGCACCTGTTTCATTATTGACCATCATTAACGATACTAAAATCGTATCTGGACGTAATGCTTGTTTCAAATCATCTAAAGAAATAACCCCATCTTCATTCACTGGCAAATATGTCACATCAAAACCAAATACATCTTTTAGTTGTTCCACCGACTTCAACACACTAGAGTGTTCCACTCTTGATGTAATGATATGCTTTCCTCGATGTTGATACTTCCAAGCATACCCTTTAATAGCTAAATTATTCGCTTCACTAGCACATGAAGTAAAAATAACCTCATCTTTATCAACTTTTAATAATTGTGCGATTTGTTCCCTACTTTGTTCCATTAATTTATTTGCTGTTCTACCTACTTCATGCATAGAATCACTATTTCCATAATAAGAACTAAGCACTTTTATATACGTATCAATGATTTGTTTTCTTACTGGGGTTGTAGAAGCATAATCAAAATATATCATATTAAGCCTCCGCTTCTAATATAGGAGTATCTACTCCAACTATCATCTTTTCATACGCACCTGGATGTATTTTTTCTATACATTGAATACCAATTTTTAATGCTTTTGTATATTGGCCATTTCTAAAACATAATTCAGCTCTTGTTAATTCAGAATCCATTTCAGGATAACTAGATCGATAACGATTTCCAAACACAATTGTGTTTTCTACCATCATTGCCATTCCAACTAAATTATTCACATTGTTATATAATGTGTAAATATAGTCAATAGCTTTACGCAAATCAGCATTTAAACGATTTACATCTAACGGTGAATTATTTAAGATTATTTTAATATCTTTAATCATCAATTCTCCATGACGCAAGTCATCTTCATATTTTTCAGAAACACTTGGTAAGCGATGTTTCAACATTTTTACTTGAATCTCATTCACAATCAATTGTAGCTTCACTAATTGTTTTTTAGCTCTTTCCTCATCACTACAAGCATTATCCAGTTTTTCTTTCATTTCTTTTACTTCAACATTAAATGATGCTGCACTTTGTTCTAACTCTTTATAAGAAATTAGAATATCAGAATATGGCATTTTTCCTTCTAACAATACTTTTTCTAGCTTACGATGCATATCATTTAATATACTTAACTTATCTGATACATCTTCTAGTTTTTGTGTCCAATTTTCAAATCCAAAACGCTCATATACTTTATTGTATAGCATACGAATCTCATCAACATTTTGATTAATTACCTGTACATTTTGGAATAAAATTTGCGCATTTTCATTCACTTCATCAAATGCTTTTTCTTCTTTTGTAATTTGATCTTCTAATTGAGAAATGCGCTTTTCGCATTCTGCTAAATCTTCCTCAACACCATTAGGATTTCCATTACGTAATTTATTCAAGTCATTTTTCAACATATCACTAATAGCACCTAGATTTTTATGTACTTCTAAATGTTCCAATAATACACCTTTATTTTTCGCCTGTGCATAATGAAATCCAACCTCATCAATTGCTCTAGGTAATACCCCTTTTGCTTGTTCATACATTTTTGGCAATACCACAACTAATGCATCTAAACTAGTTAGTACATCTCGAATCTCATTTTGTTGATCTGCTGCCTTATTAAATTCAGATGCAAACATCCATTCTTCAAATGCTGAAAACATTTTCTCAATGCTACTAATTTGCATTTCCAAATATTCATATGTTTGTGCATAAGAGGCTCTGTTTTCATTAATTTTACGTTTAATTTTACGAAATTGATCTTTTAATTGATTAATTAATGCTCTTTGTTCACTTTCCTGTTCTAACACTTGATCTAAAGAAGTATGTACATTAGCGATAGTTACGTCTAATAATTTTAAATCTTTATCTAAGGCATCAATTTTCTTTAATGCTTGCTTTGTTTTATGTACATAAATTAAATCATCAATTTCAGCTAAGGAAACGCTACATTCCTTTAATTTCTCTTGAATACTATCAAAATCACTACGACACTTTTCTACGCTTTCCGCCATCATTTCATTAACTCTTGATAAAGCAACTGCCTTATTTAACTTAAAAGCTAATGGCACACCTTTTAACGTATTATAATGTAACTCTTTCTCATCTAGTAATCTACGTGCTTTTCTTTGTCTAATTACTAACATTAAAATCGTAAGCACAATAATACAAACAAATGCAACAATTGTATAAATTAAAAAATCCATAGATACAACATTTTTTATGTTATTTATAAAATTCTCCATGTAAGCACCTCTTTCTCCTACAATCATTTTTGTTTCTTATGTATTATAGCATAGTTTATCTTCCTATCCAATCACATTTTATCATGCTGTATATAAAAAAATTAAGGGAATCTTCCCTTAACATTGACACTATTTTAATTTTTTGTTATAGTAAATTAGCATAAAATTGATAGCAGCATGCAAAGTCTTACAGAAGGCGTTCATAACGTATCTTACGGGGCAATAGTAACTCAGCTGCCTAAGAGTGAACATGTCGTGAGTATGAACACTATGTAACGATGATTTGTACTGTTATTGTTTTATAGCCTATAAAACAATAAGGAGGACATACTATGTCAAGAATTACAGGACCAGTTTGGAAAACTTCTCGTCGTCTTGGTTTTTCAATTTTAGAAACTGGTGAAGAATTACAAAGACGTTCTTATGCACCAGGGCAACACGGACCTACAAAACGTGTAAAATTAACTAACTACGGTTTACAGTTACGTGAAAAACAAAAAATTCGTTTCATGTACGGATTAAACGAACGCCAATTCGCTAACACTTATAAAAAAGCAAACAAAATGAAAGGTGTTACTGGTGAGAACTTCTTATTCTTATTAGAATCTCGTTTAGATAACATCGTTTACCGTTTAGGATTTGCTCGTACTCGTCGTGCAGCACGTCAGTTAGTAAACCACGGTCATATTTTAGTTGATGGTAAAAAAGTAGATATCCCAAGTTTCATCGTTAAACCAGGAGCTACAATCGAAGTGAAAGAAAAATCTAAAGACATGAAATCAATTGCTGAAGCTTTAGAAGCTAACCTTCACACAGTAGCATTCGTTGATGTAAACAAAGAAGCAAAAAAAGGTACTTACTTACGTTTACCAGAACGTAGCGAATTAAACCAAGAAATCAACGAATTATTAGTAGTAGAATTCTACAACAGATAATCGTATTTTCGAACCCAATCACAAGTTGTGATTGGGTTTTTTAGTGGCAGTAACGAGTAAGAGATTTTAAAATTACTCTATAAGCCACAGCTTTTTATGTTAATATTATAAAAATATACAATTTTAGTCGTATCATATCATCATGATGATTCAGTTCCCTTTTGCTAACTGAAATATATCAAAAGATTACCCTATGTTATAAATTGGGTAATCTTATTTTTACTATTGTATATTAATCATTAATTAACAAAAAGATCGCATTCTCACCTAAAATAAGATTTTATGTCACATTTCAATTCTATGGCAATTTTAAAAATGTTCAAATTCAATTCTCATTCCAAATAAGTTCTGCTTAAAAAGATTTGGTTAAACGTGTTTTCTTCTAAATGAAATCAACATATTTTTTAGTATTTAGGATTATTTATCTGTCACAGCTCCTTTACTCTTTTTTATGTAATAAGGTTACATTTTCCGCAATAATATCATATGCACGATGAATCATTCCATCTTTACCTTCAAAATTACGAGATTGTAATCTTCCTTTCACCGCAACCTTATCCCCTACTGAAGAAACTTCAGCTGTTGTTTGCGCAATCCCTTTCCATAATGTAATGCTCATCTCATCACTTTCATAGACTCCTTCGCTATTCGCAAACGGTCGATGTGTTTGAATCGTCATTGTCGCAAATACATTTCCTTGCGAAGATTCTCTTAATTTTGGAGTTTCTACGATCTCTCCTACAAATACAACAAGATTCATATGATCATCCTTTCTTTTGAAGGATACTACCTACCGCATAGGCATCCCTCCCTTGTCGTACTATTATTATGCAAAATATACTTATATAAAGCAAAATAGTAAAAATGCAAATATTTATGAAAAAAGGCTAAAATCTGTTACATTTTTAAACAA
>CAJFOG010000184.1 GCA_904395785.1 uncultured Eubacterium sp.
GTGTAACCTTATAATTTATGGGGTGCTATTTACCCCATGTTATTGGAGACCCCATAAATTGTAAGCCCCACGTTATTTTAGATTACCTTAAAATAAAAGGATATTCCTGGATAGAATATCCTTTTATTCATTTATTACTTAACAGCGTCTTTTAGCGCTTTCGCTGCTTTGAATTTAGGAGATTTTGAAGCTGCAATTTGTAGAGGTTCTTTTGTTGCAGGGTTAATCCCCATACGAGCAGGACGCTCACTAATTTCAAATTTACCAAAACCAGAAATATCTACTTTTCCACCTTCTGATAAAGTTTTAGTAATTTCTTCAAACACAGTATCTACTGCAATAGTTGCATCTTTTTTTGTCATTTCTAATTTCGAAGCAAGCTCTTCTACTAAAGCTTTTTTATTTAAGATTTCACTCATGTTTATTACCTCCAAACATAGTAATATCATACCATTTGGTCTATGCTTTTTCAATACCTAAGTGTTAAAAACATGAGATTTATATAAGCATTATAATACAATTGCAATTACATTTCCCTTACCTTTATTTACAAGTTTTGTTAAAATATCTTGTAATCTTACCCTTGCAGCTTCTGGAATCATTGATAATTTTGCATTTAATCCATCACGTATTAAATCAGATAATTTGCGACCAAATATATCACTATCCCAAATTAACTGATCGTCTTCTTGAGCATCTCGTAATAAATATTGAACTAATTCTTCACTTTGTTCTTTTGATCCAATAATTGGCTCAAAACTACTTTCTACATCTACTTTAATCATATGAATACTTGGAGCAATCGCTTTTAATTTCACTCCATAGCGACTTCCTTGTTTAATAATTTCTGGTTTACTTAATTGGATATCTTGTAAAGATGCACTCGCAAAACCATAACCAGTTTGTTTTACCATTTGAAGTGCTGAGCTAATTGTATCATACTCTTTTTTAGCTTTACTATAGTCTTGCATTAACGAAATTAATTCAGCTTTATCTTTTATTTCTATTCCAATAATTTCTTTAAGAATTTCGTTATATAAGCCATTTTGAATTTGAATATCAACATAAACAATTCCACTACCAGTATCAATCGTTGATAAACAACTTTGTTCAATATATTCATTTGTATTCAGTATATCACTAATACTTTCAACCTCTCTTAACTTTTCTACTGATGACATACTCTCTTCAATTGTTTCTTGAAAACTTCTTTTTAACCAGTGATCATCATTTAATACTTCTATCCATTTTGGCATATTAATATTAATTTCAGAAACAGGAAATTCATATAGTGCTTCTCTTAGCAAGTTATGAATATCATGTTCACTCATATCTCGAACAGATACTGCCATTACCGGTATACCGTATTTTTCTTTTAATTTCTCTACAACATTTTTACATGTAATAGAATTTGTATCTGTACTATTTACAATTACAATGAAAGGTTTTCCAATGCGAATAAGTTCTTCAATTACTTCTGCTTCTGCTTCTATATAAGCTTCTCTTGATAAATCTGCAATACTTCCATCTGTTGTCACAACAATACCAATTGTTGAATGATCTTGGATTACTTTTTGTGTTCCTGTCTTAGCAGCTTCATTAAATGAAACTGGTTCATCATTCCATGGTGTTCTCACCATTCTAACACCATCTTCATCTTTATATCCTTTTGCTTCTGGTATTACATAACCAACACAATCTACCAATCTTACATTCACATGAAATCCATCATCAAATTCAATTGCTGCAGCTGTATTGGGTACAAACTTAGGTTCTGTTGTCATAATTGTTTTTCCTACACCTGCTTGTGGTAATTCATCAATCATACGAGATTTTTCATATTCATCCTGTACATACGGTATTACTGCTTTTTCCATAAATTCTCTAATAAATGTTGATTTACCTACACGAACAGGTCCAACAATTCCTAAGTATATATCTCCACCGCATCGTTGTGCAATACTTTTTAAAATATCTGTGGTATTCATTGTTCATCCTCCCTTATGCATTTATACTTTATGAATAGATGGATGAAATTATACCTATAGTTATATAAAAAAGTAGGGAAGTGACAAGAACTTACCTACTTATTATTATTCCATATTACCAAATTCACTTAATGTTAAACCTCTATTTTGATCTAATGCCCACTTAATTCCCCAGTTATTCATAAAAATAATTAGATTTCTTCCTTTTAAATCTTTTACGCGTTTTGATTCAGAAGTTAAGTTTAATGTATGTGGATCTATTGTTTGATCATCAATCCATCTAACACATTGATATGGCAATACTTCTAATTTAATTTCTACGTTATATTCACTTTTTAAACGTTGTTGAAGTACATCAAACTGTAAAACCCCTACACCACCAACGATAATTTCTTCCATACCAGAATCGATTTGTTGGAACACTTGAATGGCACCTTCTTGGGCAATTTGCATAATACCTTTTGTAAATTGTTTACGTTTCATTGTATCTTTTTGTGTAACTCTTGCAAAATGTTCTGGAGCAAATGTTGGAATACGTTTGAATGTGAATTTTTCACTTACATCACATAAGGTATCTCCAATTGAGAAAATACCTGGATCAAATACTCCAATCACATCTCCTGCATATGCTTCATCTATAATTTCACGATCTTGTGCCATGAATTGTTGTGGTTGAGCAAGTCTTATTTTTTTGTTTTGCTCCATATGCATGACTTCCATACCTTTTTCAAACTTACCGCTACAAATTCTCATAAATGCAATACGATCACGATGTGCCTTATTCATATTTGCTTGTATTTTAAATACAAATGCTGAAAATTTATCTTGTAATGGATCTATCATACCAATCGAAGATTCTCTTGCTAACGGAGATGTTGTCATCTGTAAGAAATGAGATAAAAATGGTTCTACTCCAAAGTTTGTTAATGCACTTCCGAAAAATACAGGAGTTTGTTCACCACGATTTATCTTCTCTGTATCAAATACCGTACTTGCAATATCTAATAATTCTGTTTCTTCTTTTAATTGCTGAAAGAAATGCTCTCCTAATACATCTTTAAAGCTATCATCCTCTAACGATCCTTGTGTTACTTCTGCAGCTTTCATCCCATGATCTCCACCATGGAATGCAATAATGCGTTGATGATCCCTTTCATAAACCCCTTTAAATTCTTTGCCTGATCCTATGGGCCAATTCATCGCATAAGTTTCAATTCCTAATTCACTTTCAATATGTTCCATAAGTTCAAATGGATCCATTGCAGCTCTATCCATTTTATTGATGAATGTGAATATTGGAATTTTTCTAAGTAGACAAACTTTAAATAATTTTTTAGTTTGTGCCTCTACCCCTTTACTTGCGTCAATTACCATGACTGCTGAATCAGCTGCCATTAATGTACGATATGTATCTTCAGAGAAATCTTGATGACCTGGAGTATCTAGGATATTAATACAATAATCGTTATATTCAAACTGTAAAACTGAACTTGTAACAGAAATACCTCTTTGTTTTTCTATTTCCATCCAGTCACTTACTGCATGTTTATTTGCTTTTTTTCCTTTTACACTTCCAGCTTGTAAAATAGCACCTCCATATAATAATAGTTTCTCTGTTAATGTTGTTTTCCCTGCATCGGGGTGAGAAATAATCGCAAATGTTCTTCTTCTTTTTATTTCATTAATATAATCAGCCATATTTCTTTACTACTTAATATATAGATAAGTAGTATCTCCTTTCTTTACAATAAGACGATATAGACATAACAGAAGAAATTCCTCTGTCTATCGTGTTCTTTCTCTTGCAAGAATTCTTAATGTTGTTCCTTCAAAACCAAAAGCTTCTCTTAAGCTATTTTCTAAAAATCTTTTATAACTAAAGTGCAATAACTCTGGATCATTTACAAATAAAACAATTGTAGGCGGTGCAACTGCCACTTGCGATGCATAGTAAACTTTTAAACGTCTTCCTTTATGTGTAGGAGGAGGTGTCATTAACTGTGCATCCATAATAACCTCATTTAAGACATTTGTTTGAATACGCAATGTAGACGCATCATGTACAGCATCGATCATTGGTAATAATGTTTGAATTCTTTGTTTTGTCAATGCAGAAACAAAGATAATTGGTGCATACGATAAGTATAAGAAATGGGAACGAATTTCTTTTTCTATTTTCTGCATTGTTTGTTCATCTTTTTCTACCGTATCCCATTTATTATAAACGATAATAACACCTTTTCCTGCTTCATGTGCATATCCTGCAACGTGTTTGTCTTGTTCACGAATCCCACTTTCACCATCAATAACAACAAGTACAACATCACTTCTTTCAATCGCACTCATTGCTCGTAATACAGAATATTTTTCAATATTCTCATATACTTTTCCTCTTTTACGAATTCCTGCTGTATCGACAACAACATAATCTTTTCCTTCTCTTTTAAAAGGCGTATCGATTGCATCACGTGTTGTTCCCTCAATATTAGAAACAATAACACGCTCTTGATTTAAGATGGCATTTACCAATGAACTTTTTCCCACATTTGGGCGCCCAATTAAACAAAATCTTGTCATTCCATCATATTCTTTTCTATCTTTTTTTGGAAAAGATGAAACGATGGCATCTAACATATCTCCTGTCCCAATACCATGTACACCTGAAATAGCAATAGGGTCTCCTAATCCTAAACTATAAAACTCATATATAGCATCGTTTTGAGATATATCATCAATTTTATTCACAACAAGAATCACAGGTTTTCCAGATTTTTGAAGTAATCGTGCAATATACTCATCATCTAAAGTAATACCATCTTTACCACTTACTACAAATAAAATACTATCTGCTTCTTCAATCGCAATTTCTACTTGCATATTGATTTCTTCACGGAAAGGCTGATCAGCTAATTGAATTCCTCCTGTATCAATGATACGAAAATCTTTTGTCAGCCATTCAGCTTTTCCATAAATACGATCTCGAGTAACACCCGGTGTATCTTCTACTATACTTTTTCTTTCTCCTATGATTCGATTAAATATTGTAGACTTTCCAACATTTGGACGGCCTACAATCGCTAAAATACCACTTATCATAACTTTACAGCCTCCTACTTCACTTCAGTAAGTAGCTTTAAAATTTTATCAACTACTTCTTGTATATTTAATGAAGATGTGTCAATTTCCACAGCATCACTTGCTTTTGTTAATGGAGATGTCTTACGATTCATATCTTGATAATCACGCTCTTCAATATCTTTATATATTGTATCATAAGCTATATCGATACCTTTTTCTACATATTCTTGATATCTGCGTTTAGCTCTAGCTTCTACACTTGCAATCATATATATTTTTAATTCTGCATCAGGTAAAACAACAGTTCCAATATCTCTTCCATCTAATATATACCCTTTTGCTTTCGCCATTTCTTGTTGACGTTGTACTAATTTTTCTCTTACTTTAGGATATGTGGAAACTTTACTTGTTAACATAGAAATTTCATTTTCTCGAATATCCTTTGTAACATCTTGTCCATTCATGAATACATTTCCTAAATCATCAAAAACAATTTCTAATTTATCTATCATAGAAACTATTTGTTCTTCATCTTCTACAGATAAATGATGATGTTTGCTAGCTAATGCCACACAACGATACATTGCACCAGTATCTAAATGCACATATTTTAATTGTTTTGCTAGTAATTTTGCAATTGTACTTTTCCCAGCAGCACTAGGACCGTCAATCGCAATATTCATCTTTTTCATCTAAATTCCTCCAGCTCTCCAAATAGAATAAGCAATAAATCCAATAATAATTAATAACACTACGATTAAGAAACATAATACAAAGTTTAATAATTTATTATTTTTTTCTAAATCATCACTTAATCCAGTTAATTCATCTTCATATTCATCTAATTGTACTCGTAATTGTTGCGTTTCAGCTAATAATTTCTTTTTTAAAATATCTTGACTTGTTTGCTCATTAATGATTTCTTCATCTTCTACAACATTAATTTCTTCTGTATCTATTAGTTGCATCTCAACTTCTTTTGTATGATTATTAACAAATAAATCATCATATAAATCAACTGATTTATTATCTGTTTCCTCTTTTTCAATTTCTACTTGATCATCGTGAATTCCAACCAATTCTACAGCCTGTTTTAAATCAATATTTGTTTGATGAGTAGCTTCATCAATGACTTCTTGTCTATCATTTTCAATCAATGCTTCATGTTCATGTAATGGTTCTTCTAACAACATTTTTTGTACTTGCTGAGTGATTTCTTCCTTACTTAACACAGGTTGTAAATCTTCCACTTTACGATCATCTGCTATCTCTTGAATATAGTGTGTACGCTTTGCACGATTTGCAGCATTTAATTGATACAAAATGTCTACTTCTGTATTTTCACTTTCTCGATTACCTTTGCGAATATTATATTCGCGAACTTCTTTAATAAAGTCATCTAAATACTCATTTGTAAAAGTATCTTTTACTTCCTCTTTCTTTAATTCCTCATCTTTTGCACGTTTTGCTTTTTTATCCTCATCAACGATATCAACTTTTTTAAATACAGAAGTATCAAATGTTTTTAAAACTTCTTTTGTTTGTGGTTCTTTCATATGGGAAGAAGCATCTATGGCATTATCCATTTCAATGGATTTACGCAGTGCCTCATATTTTTTTACCCGTGATAATTTTTCCATAATGGTTAACCTCCCAATCTGTACTCTATTATAACAAAAATCTATAAAAAAGAATATGCCTAAACTCGAGAATTTAAAAAAAGAAAAGCTAACTTTTAGCTTTTCTAAACTATTTTGCTCTTCCTGAGTATTTTCCATCAGATGTTGAAACTAAAATCATTTCATCTTGAGCGATAAATAAAGGAACTTTAATTTCTAATCCCGATTCTAATACTGCATTTTTACTAGCATTTGTCGCTGTATCACCTTTTACAGCAGGCTCACATTCTGCAACACGTAATGCTACTTTATCTGGAAGAATAACTCCTAAAATTTCTCCTTCAAACATAGAGATGTTTACATTATCATTCTCTTTTAAGAAATTAATTTCCCATTTTAAATTAGCTTTAGGTACCTCAATTTGTTCATATGTTTCATTATCCA
>CAJFOG010000185.1 GCA_904395785.1 uncultured Eubacterium sp.
AACCATAGATACTGTAACACATATCAAGATAACTCCTGATCCAATCATTACATTTTGGATAACTTTATCAAAATTATCGGTAATCACAGCTAACTCTTTAACTGTAGTATTACCATTTTCATCTATATCAAACACCTATTTAGTATCACCAAATGCTTGATCTAGCTGTTCCAATGAATACCCAAAATAAAGATTAGATTGTGAATTATATCTAGATTCTTCAATATATTCTTCTGATACATATGTTACTTGAACATTTTCAACAAAATATTTATCAGAGTCTAATTCTTCTATAATATTTTCATACAATTCATCTTCAATATACGAAGTTAATTCATGGTCATCAACCCCTGTAAATTGCAAATCTTGAACATCCGTTTCAGTATTCATTTGATTAGGATCAGTACTAGAACAGCCAGTTAAAAATAATATTACTGCAAGAAAACTACAAATTATCTTTTTCATTTTCTTCACCATCCTTAATTTTAACCATTGGATTCGATTTATAATCTGAGGAAGTCTTCTTTTTATTCCTCTTGTGTTTAACTATGATGTATCCTCCACCTAAAATAGCAAATATCAATAATGCAATTAAAACAAAGTCAAAATTCGTTGTACTTTTTTTGATTTGAGGAACATAATCAGAATTAACACTATCTAATGTTCCATCATCATTAATATTAACACCATGTTCAACTTGTTCTTGAATTTCTTCTATTGATAAACCAGTTACTACATGTGTCTTCAAAATATCATTATCACCCACATAAATAACTTTTTCTGTTGTTTGATTTGTATAATTATTTTTTACGGTAATTGTATAAATTCCTTCCTCAGTATATTTATCTCCATCTTTCGCTGGTCTATTAAATCGAACGTCTTCTACGAGTCCATTTGCTCCTTCGTTCAAAATTTCTCTTTTAATATTAACATCTAAATACCGTGATTTAGCCAAATCTAAATAAAATCCATTTTCTGCTATAGCTGTATTTGTTAGTTCTTCGTTAGTTTCTATATCCATAGGAAATACCATACAATTTCCATTTCTTACTGAGAATTTAAAGAAGATTCGATAATGGTTATCATCTGATTTTGGAATAAAACCTAATAGATTACTATTACTTTTAACTACATAATCTAATGCAACTTCATAGTCTCCTTCTTCAAATAACTGCACTTTTGTATCTGCACCTTGTAATGCATTAAATTCTTATAAATTGTGGGTACATGCTTAACATTTTCATGATCCGAATACCTAATAATTAATGTTCCCCTACCAAAATCAGTACGTGGTGTTTCAAAGTATTCATCATATCCATCATTATCGCTTCCTATGGATAAACCATCTTGATTATTCAATTTATCAACATCCTGATTTAGATTAAACCACAAAGTAACTTTGTCTCCAGCATTCTTTAAAAATACATTATTACCATTACTGTCTGTTGTATTTGAAGTATATCCACTTACGAAGAAATTACCTAAATCCCAACCGTAATGTACATCATCCTGCTCAATTTTAATTTCTCCTGTATATCCATCACTATTAACTTTTGACTTTTCTCCTAAACTAAATTTCAAATTATTGACTTTTTCATTTTGTGCATCTTGATTTATTACATAGAATTCATATACTTCTGCATAATTCTTATATTCATATTTATCCCTTGAGAAAAATTCTAAAAAGGTCTCCACTCCTTTTTTTATTTCGGTTTCATATGCAATAATTACTCTATAGTAACACCCATTTGCTAATTGAATATCATTTGATGTGTAAAACAATTCTGTTTCAATTGATTTTTCTTCAAATATATTCGTTTTAATTACTTCATCAATCCAATTTTTTCCATCTTTAGATGTTTGTAGAATTATTGTACCTTTTCCAACTTTATCATCTAATTTGATTGAATCAATTTTTTTATTATCATCACTAGATAAATGCCATTTTGTTTCTTCAGCTTTTAACAAGGAATCACCATAAGTATAGGAAAATGAAACGTTTCCTTCTGAAACTTCAAAAATAGTAATTCCTTTATCTTCAGTCACATCTACAATAGAGCCATTAATGGAAAAATTCCCATATGTACTTACTTCTCCATTGATCATTTCATATTCTTCATTTTGTGTTATTTTGTATTCATCATCTTGAAAAGTATAAATTTTCCCAGCAACACTGAAATCTCCATCAACTGCTTCAACATTTAAAGTTGATCCAAATGTATAAACACACAAGATCGTAAAAGCCAATAAAGACTTGATTACTTTTCCAACCACTACTATCTCCTCCACAAACAAATCAATAATCAGCTAATAGTTTGCATTATTGATTTTCTAATAACTAACATATCTTCTTATATAAATAATTTCTATTTCTTTTGGTGCTTGAATGTTTAAATTATATTCATATTTTTCCTTTCATTAGTAATATAAACGATAATTTAGAGCAGCAACTCAAAATGCTATATGACTATTGGTTTACCCAATTTGATTTTCCTGATGAGAATGGAAATCCTTATCGATCATCAGGGGGGACTATGGTTTGGAATGATGAACTTAAGCGTGAAATACCAGAGAACTGGAATTGTGTTTCTCTTGGTGAGTTATTATACAAAAATACAACTGCTTTTGACTTCGATAGTATCCAACCAACCATAGACTTGAGTGTAATGCCTTCATCGAGTATTGCATTGTCGCAACTTAATTCGAGCAATATGTTCTCAACAAACCTTTTCAGAATGAAGCAAGGCGATATTTTATTTGGAAGCATACGTCCTTATTTAAAAAAAGCTGGAATTGCACCTTGTGATGGTGTTGTAGCTGGTACTGTTCACTCATTTAGCACTATCAAAGAGTATAATTTTAATTTCTGCCTTTTTACACTTTGTAATGAATATTTCTTTGAGTATGCAGTTAAGGTATCCACAGGAACAAAAATGCCTGTCGTTAGTTGTGAAAACATATTGTCCTATAAGGTGGCATACTCTCCATTGATTGCGAAACTTTTTAATACATACGCAGTCAAAGATATTATCTGTCAAAATGTGCAAGAAAGTCTAAAACTTATCGAACTCCGTGACTGGCTTCTTCCAATGCTAATGAATGGTCAAGCCACCATTAGTGATTGATACGGTAAATTATCGTTTATATTACTAATGAAAGGAAAAAT
>CAJFOG010000186.1 GCA_904395785.1 uncultured Eubacterium sp.
AGTTACGCTCATTTCGTGCACAACGTGGAAATACGGTATAAGAAAAATCTGTTAAGAAACGATCAAAATTAAATTGAATAGGAAACTCTAACACATCTTCTAAAGCCTTTTTTGGTTTTAAAGAAATAAATTGTTGCTCCTCTTGATCTTGCCAACTTTGAAAATTTTCATGCGCAAACGGTGTTGAAATATCTTGATACCCTTGTTTATCTTCTATATCATACGCAAAACACAATTTACTAAACTCATACACTTGTTTCCCTAATTTCTTTAAATAAAATCTTCCAAACACCTCATGTCTTAAAAATGTATTTCCATCTTTCGGCATAAATATTTGATAAATATAAGAATGATCACTTGCATTATAAAATGTTTTCACAAGTAAGAATTGTTCTAAAATTTTTCTATTTTTCTCAAACACTGCTTGGCTCATTCCCGTTAGTTGTAAAATTAAGCGATGATTTTTTACTTTTTTATTTCTTGTTCCAATCGCTATAAGTGTATGATATAACACTATTGCATCATTGCCTATTAAAGGAGAATACAACATAGATAATACTGCTTGTGATTGTGCCGTAAATTCTGATAATACTTCTATTTTACATGCTATATCATGATTTTCCAAAAATCTCACCTACCACATACTCTATCAAGTTCTTTGATTACTTGTTTTTGTAGTCGCAACTCATCAGTATTATTCCATAATACAACATCTGCTTGTTTTACCTTTTCTTTTTGTGGCATCTGCTGTGCAATTCTTTTTCTAGCCTCTTGTTCATCAATATGTCGATACAATGCCAAACGCTTTAACGCAATTTCTTCATCACAGGCAACTACCCATACCTCATCAAACATAGATTGCCAAGATACTTCAAAAAGTAATGGTACTTCCACAAATGCAACATCTTCTTGTTGTTGCATCCATATTCGAATATGATTTTGAATAAGTGGATGTAAAATTGCTTCTAATTTTGCTTTTTTTTCTTTATCACTAAATATATATGCACTAAGTTTTTGTAGATTTATTGTTTTATCATCGCAAAGAATAGGTTCTTGAAACGCCTTAATAATCTTTTGATAACCTTCTTCTCCTTGCTCTAATAATTTACGATTTATCATATCACAGTCAATAACTGCAAATCCTTGTTCCTTAATGATATTTAAAACTTTTGATTTACCTGCCCCCATAGTTCCTGTTAATCCAATACGCACTACCTTCTTTTTTGGCATTGTGGGCAATAATATGTTCCTCTTGTCGCAACTGTAATTTTTTTGATTAACGTTTTGCATACTTGACATTCTCCTCCTTTTTTCATATGTACTTTTAATTTTAGTTGAAATCTACCATCAATACCTAAACTAGATGTATACGAACGAATTGTTGTTCCTCCACTTCTAATAGCGCCTAATAAGATTCTACGCATTTCATAAATTAATTGTTCAAAATCTTTTTTACGTAAACGATACACTTTTGTTTCAGGATGCATACCTAACGCAAAACATATTTCATCCGCATAAATATTTCCAATGCCTGCAATAATCTCTTGATTCAACAATGCTTGTTTCAGTGTACATTTTTTAGGATGTAATTTTCGATATAAATATGTTGCATCAATACGTTCATCAAATGCATCATACCCTATATTTGAAAAACAAGGATACGCATGATGCGCTTCCTGTTTTTCATAAAGGTACATTTTCCCAAATTTACGTGTATCATGATATCTTAATTGTTTTCCATTATCTAAGTCAAAAATTACATGGACATGTTTATTCATAGGTTCACTTGCTTCTTGAATATAAAATTTTCCTTCCATACGCAAATGACAAATCCACATCATATCACCTAAATCAAATAATAAATACTTCCCATATCGATGATAAGATCGAATTGTTTTTCCCTGTATCTTTTCTATAAATTGTGTAACACTAGGATAAGCAATGATATTATCCCACTTCACCATACAATATGTAATCGTACACGTACCTAATTGATGTTCTAATGTTCTTACAACCGTTTCAACTTCAGGTAATTCTGGCATATTCTCACCTACTTTGCATCATACCATGTTTTCGCAATCGCAGCCTCGGCAACTAATGGCACTTTTAATTGCATTGCTTGTTGCATACCTTCTTCTATAATTTGTTTCATAATATCAATTTCATCTTCCCATACATCAAAAATCAATTCATCGTGAATTTGTAAAATCATTTTCGATTTTACTTGTTCTTTCTGCATGCGATCAAATATTTGAATCATTGCTAGTTTAATTAAGTCCGCAGCACTACCTTGAATCGGCGCATTCATTGCTGCGCGTTTCCCAAATTCTCTCATCATATAATTTTTATCATGAATTTCTTTAATATAACGTCTTCTTGAGAATAATGTTTTCACATAACCATGATCTTCACAAAACGCAATTGTTTCATCCATAAATGTTTTAATTTTTGGATATGAAATAAAATATTTTTCAATAAATTCATGTGCTTCTTTACGTGTAATCCCTAACTGTTCACTTAATCCAAAATCACTTTGTCCATATACAATCCCAAAGTTTACTGTTTTTGCACATCTTCTCATATCTGATGTTACATCATCGTGTGCAACATCAAAAATTTGCATTGCTGTTTTTGTATGAATATCAATTCCGTGATTAAACGCATCAATCATTTGTTCCTCATCTGCCATATGCGCAAGCATTCTTAACTCAATTTGAGAGTAATCCGCAGACATTAACACATGATCTTTACTAGCCACAAATGCTTTACGAATCTCTTTTCCTTCCTCATCGCGAACAGAAATATTTTGTAAATTTGGTTCAGAAGAAGATAATCTACCTGTTTGTGTTTGTATCTGATTAAAAATCGTATGTATTTTACCATCTGCTAAAATATGCTTACTTAAACCTACTGCATATGTACTATAAATTTTTTGATATTTACGATGTTCTAATAATAACGCAATAATTGGATGTGTTGGTAATAATTTTTCTAATACATCTGCTGCCGTACTTCTTTTCTTTCCTGCTTTTAAACCTAATTCATCATACAATACAGTAGCTAACTGTTTTGGAGAGTTGATATTAAACTCCATACCCGCCATTTCATAAATTTGTGCAGATAATTGTTCAATCTTTTTCAATGTTGATTCTGCAATCTCATTTAATGTTGTCACATCTGTTACAACCCCTTCTTTCTCCATTTCATATAATACATACGTTAATGGCATTTCAATTGTTTCAAATAATGTGTACATTTCTAGTTGTTGTAACTCAGCCTTTAAAGATTCAATTAACGAATATAAACATTGTGCTTCATACATTGCTAAGTTTTGCTGTTGTGCTACATCTACTTGTTTTGGTTTTCCTTTTTTACCGTATACTTCCTCTTTTGTACATGGTAAATGGAATTGATATTTTTCACATAGTTTATCATAATCTGTTAGTGTTCCATCCAGTAAGAATGCTGCAATCATAATATCAAATTTTACTTTATGAAATGCAAATCCATTTTTATGACACGCATGATAAAAGTTTTTCGCATCATACACTGCTTTTTCATTATCACTTGATAAATAAGCTAAAAATTGAACATCATTTCTCGCATCTTCTATACAAATATATTCACTTAATTCACCGTTAGACACAACAAATCCATATAATGTTGCGTCATAATAGTTTTCATTATCATAATCTGCGAAAAGTAAAGATACGCCCTGTAATAGTGTTTCATCTATTTTATGCACAATACGATGAATTCCTTTTTTCACGCTTTCTTCTTTTTTCATCGTATCTTTCGCAAAACTATTCATCTCATATTTCACAAAAAAGTCATGTAGCTCAGCTTTTGGTTCATCTAATCGTAATTCTTCTAATGATACAGGAATCGTTGCATCCGTTTTAATTGTCGCTAAAAACTTAGACATAAACGCATCTTCTTTTCCAGTTTCTAACTTCTCTTTTAACTTTCCTTTTTGATCTTCAATATGCTCATAAACATTATCTACTGTTTGATATGTATGTAATAGCTTTAATGCTGTTTTTTCTCCAATACCTTTTACTCCAGGAATATTATCTGCGCTATCCCCCATCAATGCTTTTAAATCAACAATTTGTGAAGGAATAATACCCATATCTTCTTGTAGTTTACTTTCATTCATAACTTCTATTTCTGTAATTCCTTTTTTCATAAGGTATACATCTGTTGTCGCATCAATTAGCTGCAATAAATCTCTATCACTTGATAAGATATAGGTTTTCGTATCTGGATACTTTTTCGCCATAGAACCAATTATATCATCCGCTTCAATCCCATCACATTCATATCGAGCAATCCCATATGCATCTAAATATTCTCTTGCGATAGGAAATTGTACAATTAATTCTTGATCCAATTTCTTTCTAGTTCCTTTATATTCTTGAAAAGATTCATGACGAAATGTCGGCTTTCCACTATCCCATGCTACCATAACCGCATCAGGTTCAATCATCTGTAATGCCTTGTTAATCATTGTCACAAAACCATATACTGCATTAGTTGGCACACCATTACTTGTTTTCATCATACGTCCATATAATGTTGCATAATATGCGCGAAACAACATTGAATTTCCATCAATTAATAATAACTTTTTCATGTAAACTCCTCCAAATTATTTAATAATTATAAAAGTGAAAAAAGATCGATACAGCCAAACAGCAATATACGATCTGCTTCTCTTTCGCTAATAAGCAATATCTTCTAATACTTCAAGATTATCATACATAATTGATAAATAATCCCTACCAGCTTTCTGCTGTTCTTTACTTAACGTACTTAAATTTGATAAATCAACTGGTATCAGTCCTAACTCATCAATCAGTGTATTACGTAACGCTATCATATCTTCAGATAAGTTATCTTCTATTACCATATAACGTACATGATCACTACTAATTTTCTTTTTAATAATTGCTAATTGTTCATTAGATGGTAATACTCCATATTTTGACAAACTCACTGGATATACTTTCATTCCATAAGATTTTTGCCAAATTCCAAAGCTTGGTGTCATCGATACAAAACTTACGGTCTTTTTATCATTAGGAATCGATTGAAAGTCTGCATCTAATCTAGCTAAATCTAGTTCTAACTCATTGTAGTTTTCTTCAAAAATATTTTTATATTCTGGATATAAAGTAGATAAAGAATCTCGAATATCACTCGCCATACTCGTCATCGCAACAGGATCCATCCAAAGGTTTGGATCATTATCATAAGCATCTATAGATGAAAATACATCTCCATCATAATACGCAGAACCTACTCCTGTCATCTTATTATCTACCGTAGTTGTGGTATATCTCTCAAACTTATAAATAGCACTTTTCGTAGCTAAATCTAATGTCTCTATCTTACTACTCCTAATATCGTCCATATACATCGTCATATATGGTTCTAATCCCCCAATATAGTATAAAATATCAGATTTTCTTAAAATTTGTTCATAATTACTTTTGATCTGTGCTCTTTGAATAAACGTATCTTCTGTAATCGTCACAACATCCACATAATCTTTCGCAATTCGATTTACCAAATACGCAATAGGGTATACCGTCACTGCCACAGTCGGCTTTTTCTGTGAACAACCAGAAAATAATCCTATACAAAGCAAAGAAATCAGAAACAACTTCATTTTCATAGCTTCTGCCTCCTTACTAAAAGTATAACATATTTCTTATCTATCGCCTACTCCTCTTTTTAATAACTTACAAGAAATCCATGCTCGCTCATCTAATAGACCATATCGGCTTATAATCACATTGTGTCGCATACGATATAAATCGTCTTTTTTATGCATGAAAATAGGGTAAGGTAAGGCATGCTGAAAACGGTATTGATAAAATGCATAAGCATCGTATACTAGATTATGAAATCCTAGCCATATTTGGAGATAAATAAAACAAACAAGAATATATGAACTTAACCCTTGAAATATTCTAACATATAAACACCATGTTAAAAAAACACCACTCATAATCAACATTAATTTTTGTGCCAACTTATAAGAAAAAATACTATGCAAGATACACTGCAATATTCTTCCTCCATCTAATGGGTAAATAGGTAATATATTAAACAAAAAAAACGCTTTATTCATCGTGCATAAATATACATAAAAGGATTCTGAAATCCACGACATCCGCATAAATAATAAAAGTAAAAGAGGAAGTAAAGATACATGCATCAATGGTCCTGCAAGAACAATCAAACATTCTTTTCGTGTATCTCCAAATCCCATATATTGAATTTGCGCAGCTAAACCAAATGGATAAACACGTACACATTGTAACTTATATCCTAACAAGATAGCCACAAGAATATGTGCCGATTCATGAATCGTCAACATCATAAAAATAAAAAACCATAACTTTTTACCAAATATTGGTAGAAAAATAAAAAGGTAAGGTATCCACAAAATGGAAATCTTAATTCGTTGTTTGAAGAGCTTCTTCATAATTCATACTTTTTCCATCTTTCATAAAATCAATTGTAATATAAGATTCATATGTTCCTAAAATACTACTTTTTAAAATACGTTCTTCTTCTTTCACATTTACTTCCATTAAGTTTCCATATGTTGTTAATACACCATTATCTTGTTGTAGCGTAACATCATAGCGATTATTTTGTAATTTTTCAATATGCTTTACTACGCCATCATACGTATTATAAACTGTATTTGCTCCATTCGTATATTGATTTTCTTTAATTGGTGTATATACAGGAACGCTACTTACTGCTTGCTCCTTTAAAGAAAACCATTGTTCCATTGGAATCCATGAAGATAATTGTTGTAGCGAGAATTTTTCTAAAATTAAAGGCATTTGTATCAAATGTAATTTTTGATTTAGTAATACACCTAAACATAAGACAACTAAACACATTAACACCATGACAACACGATAAAATAATGTAACTAGGGTAAAACTGGACCTTTCCTCTTCTTTCACCAATCCTCTTCTTTTTTTTATACGACTTCTTACTTCTTTTAGATCACTCATTTTATCCCTCCTAATTCATAATATGAGATACTTATTTTGATTATGCCTATGAATTAACAAAAACTATGCGCATACGCACATAGCACTTTAACCAAACAACTTTTGAAAAATACTTTTTTCTTTATATTTAGGTAATGGTACATATTCACCTAACATTCGTTGTACAATACTTTCAAAACAAGCATATAATTGTGAACTTCTATGTAATACCGCAGGGGCTCCATGATTATTAGAACGTTGCATTTCTTCATCATCGAATACATAACCTAAAAAATCAATCGCCAACCATTGTTTTGCTTCTTCTAAAGATATACACACACCCTTTTCAATGAGTTTTACATTCATGCGATTTACAATAAATGACATCTCTTCAATACCTTCTTTCATTAAAATACCAATAATACGATCACAATCTTGTAATGCTGTTACATCTAAAGTCGTAACTAATATTACTCTTGATACACAACCAATCGCATGAATAAACCCGCTTTCAATACCAGCAGGTGTATCTAATAATACAAAATCAAATTGTGTCTTTAACTGTTCTACTATCTCTTTTAAATGCTTTCCTTGAAATGTTTCAATATGTATTGTTTTACAAGCTGGTAACAAATACAATGATGATTCTCTTTTATCTTGAATCATAGCCCTAGATAATGGACACTTTCCATCCATCACATCTTTTAAATCATAAATCATACGATGTTCTAAACCCATCATCACATCTAAATTTTTCAATCCTAAGTCCATGTCAATTAAGCATACTCGAAATCCTTTTTGCGCAAGAATCATTCCTATATTTATAATTGTGCTACTTTTACCAACTCCACCTTTACCAGATGTTATCGCAATTGCCTCTCCCACATTCTTTCCTCCTTTAATTCACGATATAAAACCTTGCCTTCTTCATAATAAACACATACTGGCGCAAAAATTGTCACATTTTGAAATACAGATTCACATATACGGATTTTCGCATCTATACTACTTGCATATAAACAACATCTTTCATACATAAAATCAAGAACTCCTCTTGCACACCCAATCACATATACGTCTTGATATGCAGTTACATACATATCAGCTTTCATATCACCTAATATCATCACATCATCATAACAAATACTTTCTTCGCCTAAAGGAAGGTTTGTAACTTTGGTGATAGAATGTTTCTTTACATCCTCTTTTTCATTCAATATACCTTTGATAACAATATCTAATTCTTGACACATTGTAATTACTTTATATAATAGACTTTCATTCATCCTTATAAAATGAAAATAGGCTGAAAAATCCTGTTTATTTTCTAAACAGGTTTTCAACCTATCTTTTAATTCATTTAAAAAAGCAACTTCATCATCATAAGATGCATAAATATGATATTGTCCATTTATTCCTTTGATTTTAATCTGAACCATTCTAATTTTTCCCCTTTTCTTATTCGCCTTGCTTTCATCTTCAAATAATCCTCTTTCATTCTGATAAACATAACTAATACAATTACAAGTATCCCATTACCAAGTAATGTTAGTAACTCATAACGTTGTGCCCAGTCAATTAAAGATAAATACGTTAATCGATAAAAGCTCATATAACAATATACCAAAAGATCCTTGACGAAAATTGTCATAATACATAATACAAATGATTCAAATATCGTATCAGTCATATGTTTAGACCATAATTGCAATAAACATACAACAATTACATATACAATCGCATATAGTAAAAATTCATTCGCGAAACAAAAATCGTAAATCATTCCACAACCTAACGCAAACAAACATTTATCTAACCAACTAAATTGACGTACCGTTAATACCATTGCACAAAATGCCAAATTTGGAATAAACAACAATGAATGCACTAAATATGAGTTTGGAATCCAAATCATCATACATTCATCAATCAATGCACAAATAATATACAATAATAAATGCGCCATACTTTATTCCTCACTTTGTATTCCCACTACACGCACAATATTAAACTCTTGAAAATCAGAGACAGGACGTACATAAATTGTTTGACCAGTTTGATTATTTAATGCTTGTACACTTTCTACTGTACCAATTAGTAACCCACTTGGATAAACTCCACCTTTTCCACTAGTTACTACTTGCATACCTTTTTTTATTTCATCAGAATCATTATATAAATAAACAATATATACACCTTTTTTTACATCATAATTTGATAAAATTCCTTCGCTACTATGTTTCTCATCTAAATTGATTTTGATTGATGCATTGCTTTGTTTATCCTCGCTTGTTAATAATTTAACAATACTTGTATATGTAGAAACACTTTCAATACGGCCTATCATTCCTTCTGTTGTCTCCACTGCCATATTTTCTTTAATACCATCTTTTTTTCCCTTATTTATTGTTACTTTATTATTCCAGCTATCTTGATCTCTACCAATCACTTCCGCATGAACAACCACTTGCTGTTCCTTGCTTGTTAAATCCAAAGCTTTTCTTAACTCTTCATTTTCTCTTAGTATATTCTCATACAATGCCTTATAGTATGGTACTTGACTTAATTCATAACGTAGTTGATCATTTTCTTCTTTCGCACTCCATAATGTTTCAAAGTCTTTTAACCATCCTTTTAATGTTTTCATTGGATAATCTACAAGTCCATATCTCAACATACTTACCATATCATATCCTATATTACTCATAGTACTACCTTGTAATACTTGCATAAGGATTCCTAATGCAAGAAAAAACGCTAATACTGCAACTATGATTTTTTGTAATCTATTTAATTTCAACATGATCTCACCTATTTTCGTATACTTTATTATTATAATAGTTAAAACGAAAATGTTCAATCTATTAAATGTTTTTGTCTAAAACTTATATAACTATTTCTGGCAATAATCACATGATCCATTAATGGAATCGCTACCATATGTCCACTTTCTTCGATACGCATTGTTAATTCAATATCTGCTTGTGATGGTGTAGGATCTCCACTAGGATGATTGTGTGCACATAAAATACGTGCACAGCCTAGACGAATGGCTTCTTGATATATTTCTCTTGGATGCACACTTGCATTTGTCAATGTACCGATAAACATCGTACGATAACAAATCACTTGATTTTTTTGGTTTAAAAACACAACTAAAAAATGTTCTTGCTTCTGATATCCTATTTCTTGACGCAACCATTCCACAACATCTTCCACGCACGTAATTTGTATTTTTTTTCTTACCTTTTCATATCCTATACGTCTACCTACTTCAAAAGCTGCCAACAACGATACTGCTTTCGCCTCTTTAATCCCCTTTACACCCATCAATTCATATAATGATATGGTCGCAAGATCTCCCATTGTTCCGACTTTCATCAACACTTCATCTGCCAATTCCAACACACTCTTCTTTTGTGTCCCATTTCCTAAAAGAATCGCCAATAATTCGCGATTACTTAAACTTTTTATTCCATATTGTATTGCCTTTTCTCTTGGTCGTTCCTCTTTTACTAATTGTTTAACTTTCATGTTTCAATCCTTTCTAACACCTTTTCATACGCTTCTTGTTTCATCAATGAAATAACTTCTTCATCTTGTAATGTTACACTTTTTTCTACATAACTATACGATTTATCCTTTAACTGTTCAAGAATCGTAATTAATTCTTCCTTTTCTTGTGTTAATCCAACTATTACAGCTGTCTTATCACCATTTTTTAATGTATATGATGTAAATCCATCTTCTTTTAAAGACTGCCGCATCTTATCAATACTATTTGATTTCTCATATAACCCTACTTGTATCATATAAATTGTCATTTCCTCAACTTTTGGCTGTATCATTGTAAACAAACAATAATAAATAAAAGAACATATAAAAGAAACACACACCGCAATACAAATAATCCATCTTCTTTGTCTCATAATCTACCTCCATTCTTATGTTCACTATATGCTAGTATCTATAAAATCATAACCATACATCTATAAATACGATGTAGAACAAAAAAAAGACCAATTCATCCTAAAAAATTTATAAAATGTTTCTTTTAATAGCCTATGCTTATTTATACTTTGTTTCATAGCGTATATTGAAAGGAGATAATTTATGGCAAAAGTAATACTCTATGATGTTTATACAAACCAACTACAAACATATGAGTTAGGTGAAAATGATCCAATGCCATATTCTTATGGAAGAACAATGCTTGTTAGAGAATTTCGTGGATCTTCTCGCTCTAACGTTTTGTGGACTACCAATGCTGCAATGGAAGCATGGAATGCTACAAGACGAACATATGATGCTCCTATTCCATTTCGATATGCTTTTAAAAGAATATGGGAAGGTGGACATGGAAGACAATCTCAACATTATGCTGGAGTAGCATTTGATGTAGGACAAGCTCTTTCACAAACACAAAGAAATCGCATTTGGAATATTGCCAATGATTTGGGAGTATGGGTATATGTAGAACCTCTTTCCTTAACTCCAACGTGGGTGCATTTTGATAAACGTTATGGTACCCCTGCTTGCAGTGCTGGTTATCCTGTATTAAGAGATGGGAATAGAGGTGTGTATGTGCTTATCTTACAAGATGCATTAAATGCTTTAGGCTATACAACTTATACACTAGATGGGATTTTTGGAAACAATACACGTAATGCTGTCATTTCCTATCAACAAGATAATGGCTTACAAGCTGATGGAGTTGTAGGTTGTGCTACATGGACAAGAATTGTTTCAGAAGTTGTGGGAATTGGACGAACTCCAACTGTCATCGATCCTTAAAAAACTTAACCCCGATTATATCGGGGCTGTTACATAACTTTTCATAAACGTTCTGTAAATTTTTTATATTATTTTATGTATGCTAATTACAGTGCTTATTTTACGATTTCCTTATATACTAACACATAACATTGTTTCTTATAAAAGGCGATTCCATATGCAACAACTCCACCATACATTTGATATGCTGGTTTTTCCATATAGTGTTTTTCTTTAATTTGTTCAATAGCATA
>CAJFOG010000187.1 GCA_904395785.1 uncultured Eubacterium sp.
CTATTTAAAAATGAGCTTTCTTCTATTTTTAACTCTTCTGATATTAATTTCTATCTTTAATTCCACTTTCTACTTGCAATTCGGGCTTTTTTTATATTTTTTCTTTTCTTATCTTATTTAGCCTTTTTTATACACTTATTAAGAGATTTTAAATGTTTATATTTATTATTTATTTTTTATATTTCATTGACACAAATTATTTTCAATGTTAGTGTATTAGTGTATCTAGTACAGTGATACGCTAAGTTGGCACAATATTAGGAGGTGATGATTTATATGTTTATTATTAACCATCAAAGTAACATTCCCATTTTTGAACAATTAAAAAATCAAGTGTTGGAATTTATATCTATAGGTGTCTTGCAACCAGATGAGCAATTACCTTCTGTTCGATCTCTTGCATCATCACTTGGTATTAATCCAAATACTGTTTCAAAAGCCTATCAAAACCTTGAAGCTTCTGGTTACATTTACTCTAAAAAAGGAAGAGGATGCTTTATATCAAAACAAAACACAGCAGAATTAATTAATCAGCAAAAACTAATAATTTTTGAAAACACAGTTGTTGAAATGCAACGTCACAATATTTCAAAAGTAGACTTAATTTCAATCATTAATCGATTATATAAGGAGGATAACAAATGATTTCTATTACATATTTAAAGAAACAATACGGAGATAAAGTTATTTTAAATAACATTAACTTAACGATTCAAGAAGGCTCTGTATTTGGATTGATAGGTCCAAACGGTGCTGGAAAATCTACGTTACTTAAACTCATCGCTGGTATTTTACAACAAGATGAAGGAACAATTATGATTAATAACTCATCAGTTTTTAATAATCCAAATATAAAAAAAGATATATTTCTTGTTAGTGATGAACCATACCATTCTATAAATGATACTTTGAAAACATTAAAATCATTTTGTCAATATTGGTATCCATCTTTTGATACATCTCTCTATGATGCTTATATTTCTAAGTTTTCATTAGATGAAAATAAACCAATTAAAAATTTCTCAAAAGGTTTAAAGCGTCAAGCATTTCTAATTTTAGCTTTAGCTGTTTCTCCTAAATATTTATTATTAGATGAAGCTTTTGATGGATTAGATTCTATTATGCGTTTATCGTTTATTCGTGCAATTACTAAGCAACTACAAGAAAAGCAAATAACTGTAATTATATCTAGTCATAATCTAAGAGAATTAGAAGATATTTGTGACACTTTCGCATTGTTAGAAAATAATACAATTTTACAATCTGGACAAATTGGTGAAGCAAAACAGTATGTACATAAAATACAAATTGCTTTTTCTAAACATATAGATGATTGTTTATTTTCCAATTTGAATTTGCTATCTTCAAAAATACAGTCAAGGGTAGCTACATTAATTGTGAAGGGAGAATTATCGCAAATTAAACAATCTTTACAGACGCTACAACCTGTATTTTTAGAAGTGCTACCAGTTACATTAGAGGAATTATTTATTTACGAATTAGAGAAGAAAGGTTATGGTGATCAAAATGCTATCATTTAAGTCTTATCTTATACATTTTATTAAATCAAATCGTATATCTTTTATATTATTATGTTTATGCCCTTTTATCGTCATTACGCTACCGACAATAAGTCTATATAGTCAACCTCGTGACATGATAAACATCTTATTACTTACTACGTTTGGTTATGGTTTTCTACTATCCATTGCTTTACCAATCTTTCAATTTCGTTTTTTATTCAATAAATCTGCAACAGGTACTTACTTTGCTCTTCCTATTAAAAGAAACAAATTATTTTTATTTGAGTATTTTCTAGGATATTTATTATTGACGATTCCTCTATTTATTCAATTCTTTATTTCCTATAGTTTCTTTTTGATCAATAACCCTTTTACACCAAATATCACACGAATACCACTTATCTATGCAACCTTACTATTAATCTTCTTATCCGTTCAATATACGATTACTACATTATTTACAGTGAAAAGTAATAATATATTTGATTGCCTTGTGTTTAATCTGTTTGAATTAGCTGCACCAATTGCTTTCATCATTATTTTACAATATTTTATACAGACACAAATTTATACAATTATTGGTGGTGATATTGGTATCTATGTAGATGAAGTTCTTAACCTTTCACTTATTCACAAAGTCTTAACATTTCCATTAATGTTTGCAAGTCTTGTAGATTCTATGATGCAAAACATATTCCTTTATACGGAATTTTCATCCCCAATTACTCTTTCCTATCAATTCAATATATTCTGTTATTGGTTCATCATTGGATGTATTTGTTTCTTTTTCGCATATCGTCATTTTCTTAAACGCACTGCTGAAGACTCCCAACAAAAATCAACCACATTATTAGGATATCCTTTTCTTATTACTTTTATATTAGTTTGTTCACTACTATGTATTAAGTTTAATTCATTCATTTTCTTATTTATCATCTTAATATTCTGTTGTTACTTTATCTTATTATCTATATCTATGCGTAAAATTTATGTTACTATCAAACATGTCATACTTTTTATTTGCTTAACATTATGTTCACTAGGCTTCCAATATTGTTTTCAATCAACAAACGGTTTTCACTTAATTCATGAATATCCTGATGTAAAGCAAATACAATCTATTGAAGTAGAAATACGTATTGATTCTTATCCAGTGGAACAATATCTTTATTTATTTGACCATGAAACTGACGAGGAAATTTATAGTTATCGCTTTCAATCAATTTCACCTTCAGAATTCCCATATATCCTTCAAACTCAATCCACTATAAGTAATAAAGCAGTAAACAATAAAAACAATTCTAATCAAACATACGTTATCCCAGATTCACAATATACCTTACATTTTATATATACAATGAAAGATAATTCAACTGTTTATCGTTATTATTATATTTCTTCTTCACAAAAACAAATACTAAAAGATTTTATATCTACAATTCAGCAGGATTATGACATCACTGTACAACTCAACTAGAAAATTAAAAGTATAGGACTACGCAATCCTATACTTTTTACATACCTTTATGATATTGCTTATATAATTCATTTTTGGGAATTCCGACTTCTTTCGCAACTATTTTTATTGCGTTATTTGTCGTCATTCCTTGTTGAATATATGATGTTATAAGTTGATATACATCAACACTA
>CAJFOG010000188.1 GCA_904395785.1 uncultured Eubacterium sp.
ATTGTAAAATCTAAGTAGAAAAAGTAAAAGAGTTATAAGGGTGAAAATATGGATACTAGAATTGCGTTAAAAAATAATACAAAGCTTAGATTTTATAACTCTTCAAATGGGATATGTGTATATACCATTCAAAAAGAGTTGGCAAGAGGGGCTAGTTGTATTGTGTATGAGGCATCCTATGTGAACAATGCAGGTACGAATAATTTTGTTAGAATTAAAGAATGTTATCCATTCTCACTGATGATTCAAAGAGATGAAGATAACTGTTTGCATGCACAAGCAAATGAACAAAAGGAGTTTGAAGAATATAAATCAAGGATGTTTCGTGATTTTGAACTAGGTAATGAATTGATGAATACAAAGGGTCTTACAAATTATACAACAAATAGCGTAGATATTTATGAATTAAACAATACGGTTTATATTGTGACAGTTTATCAAGAAGGAGAGATACTTTCTTATCATCAAGATACAACATTAAAAGATTGTATTCGTATTGTGAAAAGTATCGCAAGAGTCATTGAGAAAATCCATAATAAAGGTTATTTGTATTTAGATATCAAGCCAGAAAATATTTTTGTATGGAGTGAAACAACAGAATTGGTACAAGTATTTGATTTTGATTCTCTTATTCCTATGTCTGCATTTACTCAACCAACAGAAGAATTTACATATAAAATATCATATACAAAAGGGTTTTCGGCGTTAGAATTACAAATGGGTGATTTAAAAAATATTAATAAACATACAGATGTATATGCGATTGGTACAATATTATTTTATTTAATATTTAAAGCTGTTCCTAAAGCGATGGATTGTGATATTGATGCAGTATATGACTATGAACAATCCAAATATGCTAGTAAAACTTTTCAAGATAAATTATATTATGAGTTAACGGATTTTTTTCATCATACAATAGCGAATTTTTATTTAGATCGATACCAAGATATGCAACAAGTTATTCATAAGCTTGAAAAGATAGAAGCACTTGCGGATACGACAGTTCCATATATGTTACCTTCTTATTCTATGTATGCAAAAACGTTAATAGGAAGAGCTGTAGAACTTAATCAATTAAAAGAATGGATGGAAGATAAAGAACAAAGATTGATTTATATTACAGGAATGGGAGGTATTGGAAAAACTACGATCGTGCAACGTTTTATTACAGAACATATGCAGGAGTTTACTACAATCATAACTTTAAACTATCATCATTCATTAAAACAAACAATCACAGATGATAAGCAATTTATGATCAATACACTTATGCAAAGTGATCAAGAAAATCTTGATGAATACTTTATCAGAAAATTAATGATCGCAAAAAAACTTACACATCAAAACAAAACATTATTAGTCATTGATAATGTGAATGGGGAGGATGTTTGTGGTTTAGATGAACTATTAAAACTTGATTGGAAAGTGATAATGATTACTCGTAAGTTGTTGTGTCATCAGAATTATGCTTGTTTACAAGTAGAAGCCATAAAAGATAAAAAAGATTTATATATGATATTTGAAAATAATCTAAGACGTGTGATGGAGCATGATGAATATGAGATATTAGATAGAATCATAGATAAGGTTCAAGGACATACACTAGTGTTAGAACTTATCGCAAAACAGATTGTTAATAGTTTTCTGACATTAAAAGAGGCAGAAATATTAATAAATGAACATGGTTTTTCAAAGATGGCAATGGAAAAAGTAGCATATACAAAAGATGATCATGCTCATTCAGATACGATTCAAAATATCATAAATACTATGTTTCAATCAATACAAATTAGTGAACAAAAAAGATCTGTTTTAAAAAGTATTGCATATTTTGGGACAGCGGGAATCGAGGTAAACTTATTTGCTTCTATTTATGGACTTATGACGAAAGATGTAATCAATGAGTTAGTAGCAGAAGGTTGGCTTACTATAGACAATTATAAGATTATGATGCATCCTGTTATTATAGAGACGATTAGAAACTGGGATCATACAAATGCATTTAGAAAAATTGCATTACATATATTATCAGAATTAAAGAAAATGTTAAGCATTGATACAAAAGGAATACTAAGTTATTGCGAAGAGTTTTTACAGTATTGTAAGCAAGATCATATTCTTATGAATCATAATGTATATAAAGAATTGCTTTTTGAAGTACTTTGTATTATGCCTCGACATAAAGAGGATTACATACTTGATAATGCTATTCAATTAACACAAAATCTAGGTGATTTTAGTGGGGATGTAGTGATAAGGCTATATGAAATGATTACGGAAATTTATGAAGAACAAGGGAAATTAGAAAAAGCTTATGCGTGTATAGTGTCCGCAAAAAAGACTATTTTTAAATTTGCAGATGATCATTTGAAAGGTCAATATTATTATCTTTTGGTTGGATATTATGATTGTAAATTAAATGGTTACTATGATACAAGGAATAAAGAAGAAGCAAAAATATTATCGTTACTTATGAAAAGTTTGCATGCAGCAATTAGATATATGAAGAAATCTTATCATCAAGATGGTAAAAAGTTACTTGCGGAATATTATCGATGTAAGGCAAATATATTCATAAGAAGTAGACCAAATACAAAATTTCGGATTCGACGATTACTTCATAAAGTAGATGAGCTTATCAAAACAGAAGGACAAGAATATACAAAACTAAATTATAGTTATCTTATGACTTGTGCTTGGTATTACACATATGTAGAAGTAAATAACGATATGGTAATAAATTATATCCAACAAGCTTATGAAGTAGAAAGTATGATTCGTGAAAATGATTTAGACTTTATTGATAATTTACTTGTTCCTAGTGCTAATATTTTATTAGAAAGCGCATTAGATGATGAAGCAGAAATGAGCTTACTACAAGGGATACAAATTTGTGAGGAACATCAAGATATGCTTCCTTATAGAAGAAAGAAAAAAGAATTATATATGTATTTACTTGATGTTTATCAGCTTACTAATAATGAAACTAAGTATGAAAAAATAGTTGATATTATGCAACATGATGAAAACAGCATTTAGTATTACTATACTAAGTGCTGTTTTTTCTTTGCACTCACAAAACCAATCTTAAATTTTTACATGCTAAACTGAACACAGAATTTGAAAACTATTGTAAATGTATGGATGTGAAAATATAGTTTTCAAATAAAGGAGGTGTTGAATATGTGTGATGTGAATGATGTTATCAAAAATAGTGCGAAATCAGCAGCTGAGATTGTGTCTACTCTTTATGAATATGGTGAAAATAGTCTTGATAAAGGTATTCGTAAAGTTGCGAAGGTAGCGTATCAAAAAGGAAGAAACGATAACATGTTACCGCTTTTAACAATTGGAATTGTTGCGGTAATGGGAGTAACTACATGGACAATGAATAAATTTATTAAAAAACGTAAAACAATCCATTTACATAATACATGAATGTAATGAAAAATAATTAGGTGTTTAATAGAAAAGATTATGCGAATAACAATTAAAATGATAAAAAATACGCAAATTTTATATTTGTATGAAGGAGTGAAAACGATGAATAAGATGATAAAAAAATTAGGATTATGTACGATTTTACCTATTATGATGATGAATGTTGTTGCTTGTAGTAAACAAGGAGAATCTAGTGGGACAACTGCAAATTCTGTAAAATCAAAGGTTGATATAAAAGACATTGCATGGAATATAGATGCAGGAATTGTAGATGGGGAACGTTATGTTCTTATGAATTATACAAATAATTCTAAATATACAATCGCAAACTTTGAGATAACATTTAAAGAAAAAACAGATATTACAGAAGATGAAAAAAATTCATTTTATACAGATATACAAAAAATATTTAATGCTAACGATGAAGATACGCAAAGAATAAAAGAAGAACCTATTGCTATGTATGCAGAATCAGATAAAGTTTTAAATCCAAAAGAATCTGTTGAAAATATAAAAAGTTGTTACTATCATGGTTATTACAATGTAAAAGATATGAAACATTATGAATTAATGGAACCAGATATTGCGAAAATTCAATATGTTGATGATAATAAAATTTATACAACATATTATGACTATAGTACAAAAAAATATTCAAATGAAGCGACTGAAGAAATCGCATATGAATGGTCACAGACAGATCTTGGTAATAAAATTCCAAAACCTGAGGTAGTAATTTTAGAAAATATTTCAGATAATGAAACATCTTTTACTTTTTATGCATATGGTATGACATTGGATCAGTATCAAGCATACATTGCTCAATGTAAAGAACTTGGTTATACACAGGAACCACATAGTTATAATGAAAACTATTCTGCAAAAAATAGTGAAGGTTATAAAATAGATTTAGACTACAATAAAGATGATGGTAAAATGCGTGTATCTATTGATGCTCCAGAAACAAAAGAAGAATAAATACAGTAAGAAATAGTATCGTATGAAAGAGGTTTTAAGATATATGATAAGAAAAAGTTTAGCAAATCATCGGTTATTGTCTCAAATGATATCTTTATTAGGTGCTTTTCTTTTAGTACTTTCCTTATGGTTACCGTTTGTATCAGCCACAGATGTATATAAAGAATATCTTACGAAATATCCAGATATTATGTATTATGAGCCATTGAATATGAAAAATCAGGAAGCTGTTCATATTTCTTTGGTAGAGTTTGCGAAAATATATTATACGTCTTTTGAAAATGAGCAGAGTAAAGAAATAAGTATTACTTGTTTTGTCATTATTTGTGTGCTAGCTAGTTTTATGATATTGATATTATTATTTTGTTTATTAAAAAAACCTATTTTAATAGGATTGTTTAATAGTTTAATATTGTGTATCTTTCAATTATTGAAATTTGATTTTGAAGATAGAGGGGTTATACCGACAAAACAATATGATTGGGGTATGGCACAATATGTGTTTTATTTTGGAGTAATATTAATTTTTACTGGGGCTATTTGGATATTTTTAATCAAAAGAAATGATAAAAAAGGAGAACTGAAAAATGTATAAAGTATTGTATGTTGTTTGTTTTATGTTTATTTTCGTATTGGGAGGGTGTAGTGAAAAATCAAAGGAAACAACTACGACACAACAAACAGAAGCTACACAAAGTACTACAAAAAATGATAGTACAATAGCAAATACAAATGAATCAAATAAACAAGATGAATCAAACAAAGAACAATCACAAGAAAATAAGGAGGAACAACAAGTCGTTTCAAGTAATGAAATACGTGCAGACTTTAAAGAGGCAATGGATGCATATGAACAGTTTTGTGATGAATATGTGGCATTTATGAAAGAATATAAAAATGATGCAACTAATATGAAACTGATAGGTAAATATAGTGAAATGGTAAAGTCGCTCGCAGAAATGGAAGATGATTTTTCAACTTGGGAACAAAGGGATTTAAATACGAAAGAGTTACAATACTATGTAGATGTACAAGCAAGAGTTTATCAAAAAATGTTAGAAGTAGCTATGTAAAATTATTATATCTGTAATAGAAAAAGGCGAATAGGTGTCATTCGCTTTTTTAATTATAGGCGATATATAATGGATTTCCATTAGACAAATGATCCAATATATCGTATAATTTCACATGAAGTAATCGTTTTCATTAAGTTAGATTATTTCCAAGGTAATAAAATCATGGATAGAAAAGGAGGTATATATGAATATAAAAGCAGTGATGTGTGATGTTGATGGTACGCTATTAAATGATCAAGGTAAAGTTACTAAAAAAACAAAAGAGGCAATTAAACAATTAAAAGAAAAAGGTATTGTATTTGGACTTGCGACTGGAAGAGAAGCATATAGTGTAGAAATTTTATTGGAAGAGTGGGGAATAAAAGAAGATGTTGATGTGATTGTTGGTAGTGGGGGTGCTGAAATTATTGACTATCAACATGATATTGTACGTGCAGAATTTCCGTTAGATGGTAAATTGATCTTAGATATTATTGAACATTTTAAAGACTTAGATGTAAACTTTGCGATTCCTGAAAGAGGAGTTTTATATGCTTATCGCGATGATGATGTAATGAAAGAATTATCGCAAATTGATCAAATACCATATCAAGTAGTAGATTATCCATCTTTTTTAACACAACCAAGACAAAAAGTGATGATTGTGTGCGAAGAAGAAATGATGTCTAAGGTCATTGAGCGCAGTAAAACATTTAGTAGTGATCAATTTAAATGTGCAAGTTTAAAAACAGCAAGTACACTATTTGAATATATGGATCCAAGAGTGAGTAAATCATATGGAATACAAGAAGTACTAAAAACTTTTGGTATTGAGATGCAGGAAGTATGTGTATTTGGAGATGCAGATAATGATTATGAAATGGTGAAAGATGCTGGTATAGGAATTGTAATGAACAATGGAAGTGATAAAACAAAGCAAATAGCTGATTATATTACAGATGATCATAATCATGATGGGATTGCGAAAGCCCTACTACAATATATTTTATAAGAGAAAGACACTTGTGATAGTTGCAAGTGTTTTTTCATGTCTAAATTTGATACTTGCTTCATATAGTGTAGGGAGGAGGTTATTATGGTCATTCAAGATTTACATGTAAATGTAGAATGTGTTGGAGAAGGACAAGCAGTTATACTGTTACATGGATGGGGACAAAATATGTACATGATGAAGTTTATTCAACATCATTTATCAAATAACTATCAAGTATTAAATTTAGATCTTCCTGGTTTTGGAAAAAGTGAAGAACCTCAT
This sequence comes from uncultured Eubacterium sp., assembly GCA_904395785.1. Taxonomy (GTDB): domain Bacteria; phylum Bacillota_I; class Bacilli_A; order Erysipelotrichales; family Erysipelotrichaceae; genus Amedibacterium. Next base: position 6,754 of record CAJFOG010000188.1, read on the forward strand.
CAAATATGGTCAATATGGGATTATGCAAATTTTCTTACACATTTATTAGAAGCATATCATATAAAAGATCCTATTATTATAGCACATTCATTTGGTGCTAGAATTGCGATAGCATATGCTTTACATCATTCTTGTAAAGCATTGGTATTAACAGGAGCTGCCGGAATTTTACCAAAGCGGACATTACGCTATTATCAAAAAGTATGGACATATAAACTATTAAAACGATTACACATCCCATTACACATGGGAAGTCAAGATTATCAATCTGCTTCCTCTATTATGAAAGGTGTTCTTGTATCTTGTGTAAATGAAGATTTACAACCATACTTATCAAAACTATCTTGTAAAACCTTATTAGTGTGGGGAGAAAAAGATCAACAAACACCATTGTGGATGGGACAAAAAATGAAAGAAGAAATACCAAATGCATCTCTTGTCGTATTTAGAAATGAAGGACATTTTGCGTATTTTCATCAAAGTTTACGGTTTCAAGGAGTTATTGATCACTTTTTCAAGGAGGAATCACTATGATGGCATATATCCTTGTATATTTGTTTTATTTATGTGTACCGATGAAAAAAGCAATGCATATGATGCAACAAAATCGTTATCGTAAACAAAGATATTGTGACTGGTTATATAAAGAAATAAAAATAAAATATCCTACGATTATAAAGCAGGCAAGTATGTTAGGAGTATGTTATGTTTTATTCTTTGTAGATAACAGACAACAAGCATCTTTATTAGGGATTTTAGTTTTTATTTATGCTTATTTACAATATAGAATAGAAGAGAAAGCAACTTATCGAAAGCCTTTGGTATGGACAGCACGAATGAAAAGGTTATGTATTTGTATGATTGTATTACATGTGATTGTAGTATATTGTTTTTTATTAAATTCTGTTGTTATACAAATAGCACTTACTCCTATTTTGTATGGTTTACCATATATTATCATTCTTTTAGCTCATACTTTAGTAGACCCGATTGAAAAAATGATTCAGCAAATGTATCAAAAAGAAGCGAAAGATAAACTTAAAAGTATGAAAGAATTATATAAGATTGGGATAAGTGGAAGTTATGGAAAGACAAGTGTAAAAACGATTTTATTTTATTTATTACAAGATTCTTGGACAACATTAATGACTCCACAATCTTATAATAATCCTATGGGTATAACGATAACAATTCGCAAATACTTGAATCGATTACATGAGGTGTTTTTATGTGAAATGGGTGCAGATCATGTAGGAGATATTTCTGAATTAATGGAGTTTGTACAACCATCTATTAGTGTTGTGACAGCAATAGGTAAGCAACACTTACAAACATTTCATAGTATTGAAAATATTCAACATGAGAAAATGCAGATGG
>CAJFOG010000189.1 GCA_904395785.1 uncultured Eubacterium sp.
AACTAAATCAAGTAATGATGAATAATATGAAAGGTATCAATCGTTTTATGATTGATACCTTTTTCTTACTATATAAGATAAAATGTACTTTTTCCCTTAACAAATATGTATATTTACTCTATTTCCATAAATGCTTTAATTTCAGGTAAACGTTTCTTTGTATCTTCATACCCTAAATCAAACCATCTTTGTAGTAAATCTTTATCATGCGTGTATCGTGTTACACCATAATCTGCACTTGGACGTAATACAAGTGCTTCACCTTTTTCTTCTAGTGATTTTACAATACTCCATTGACGTTGATAATTCTCATGACGAATCTTTAAAAATTCTCTAATTTTTTTATTTCTAGGATAAAAAAGTGAGGATAACCTTAATTGCCATTTAGGTGCTGGTTTTCTTACATAATTTTCTTCCTTAGTAGAAATAAACACGTGTTTTTCCATTCCTTGTCGAATACTTTGTTCAATCGGAATCATATCTACTAACCCTGCATCCATATATAAATGTCCTTTAAACTTAATTGGTCTTGTTAATAAGAATAACGAACACGATGCCTTCATTAAGTTTTGTTCATCTTGATCAAAATGCTCTTTAGAAAAATACTCTACTTTGTTTGTGTCCATATTATAAACACCTATATCTAATTGTGTAGGATTTTTCATAAACGTATCATAATCTAATGGAGCATGTTCTTCAATAAATTTACATACGTGATGAATACCAAATACACCTCGTTCCTTTAATAAAGGAGATAATCCAATAGCTTTTGGATCACTAGCTGCATCCACTCCTGTAATTTTTAAACGATCTCTTTGTTTCGCTACAAAAGGTAATAAAACCTCTGCTCCTGCACTAATTCCAACTGTATATGGGAAATCAATACCTTCATCTAAAAAACATTGTAAAACACCACAAGTGTAAGCAGCCTTAGTTCCTCCACCTTCACATATTAAACCAATTTTTTTCATCTTTTTACACCTCATGTGTACTATTATACTATTTCCTTTTAAAAGAAACAAGAAAAAACACGCCATGAGATAACGTGTCTTTCCTTATGATAATATATATAGTAATTTTGAAAGGGAGAAAGTATGAATAAATTTTATAGAGGGGGGAAAATTATGTCATACTAGCAAGAGCACTTCCCTCTTGCTTGACTATATTGTAATATATAGTTATCGTATAAATTTGTCGAAACTTTGGTAAAATATGTACTTTCTTATATTTCTTAATTTTATATAGTATACTATTCCTCTTCAACTACGATAATATCTTCATTAAATGTTTCTTTATGATTAGGGTTACTTAAATATGTATCTTGTAGGGATTCTTTTAACTTATCACAACATGGCTTGAAGGTTACATATGTAATCCCACCACCTATTACTCCACCTACTACTGGAATTGCTTTACTAAAGAAACCTGCAAATACTTTCTTTGTCATATTCATTCCAAACCACTTAGATACACTTTTTACAATTGGATAAATAGTTCCTTTAGTAAGAGCTGTCTTTATAAGCTTTTTCTCTACTCCATTCGCTAAACCTTTCGCAAGCATCTTAATTGCCTTATTTGCACCTGCTGTGCCATACATAACTCCTAAACATATGGTTAACATATTTAATGTTGCTGAATCAAATTTAGAACCTTTTTGTGTTATATCAATTTCTGGAAATCCATAAAGATACATTAACTTTTGTGCTGTTCATAACATATATCCATAAAATTGCGCCATATCTGCTGGTATTGTCGCAGCCATTGTAAATCCTCCAGGTATACCTAAAGCAGCAGAAATTCCAGAAACACAATTCCTTTCATATTGTATGACATCATTTGCAATTTCATCAATAACTTCTGCTGGAATTTTTGCATAAGCTGGATTATATGCAATAATCTCATCAATTACCTCTTAGGAATATCGCTTCATAAATTCTTTTGTAAAAAATCTCTTCTATTAACTTGGATATGCGGTATACTTAATCCCATTATTATGATATCTTCTATGTCAACTTGTCCGTTTCCATTTTTATCTGCAACACTCATTATATTTTGGGCAGTATTCTCTACTGATTTCACTACCGTATTTGTCACATCTCCTGCTATCTTGGCTCCCTCATTTACTACATCTCCTATTACTTTGCTCATCTTGTTTATATCAAATAATTTCATAATACAATTCCTTTCTCTTACATATTCAATCATAGTATATTATATATAAATATAAACTACTATAGTTAAAAAACACGTCTTGGGGTAACGTGTTCTTTAACTATATTATGATAATTTTGAAAGGGAGAAAGTATGAATAAATTTATAGAGGGGAAAATTATGTCATACTAGCAAGAGCACTTCCCTCTTGCTTGACTATATTATAGTATAAATCTATCGTATAAATTTGTCGAAACTTTGGTAAAATATGTACTTTCTTATGTTTCTTAAGCTACTTCTACACCAAGTAAAACTCCATTATGGTTCATTTTATTTAAATAAGTATCTTGTAAGCAATTTTTTAATCTATCACAACATTGTTGAAATGCAGTGGTAGAAAAAACTTCACTAGCTGCTATTATATTATTTTTATAAAATTCTGAAAGTTGATTTTCAACTATAGTTATTCCTAAACATTTAGATATATTTACTAATATTGGATAAATAATATTATTAATAGAAGGAGTTTTCTCTTCTAAAACCTTGCCCAATTCATCTGCGTATTTTTTAATCATATAGTTTGCCCCTGCAATACCAAACATTGTACCTAAACATATTATTAAAGTAT
>CAJFOG010000190.1 GCA_904395785.1 uncultured Eubacterium sp.
AGATGCACTGATTTCTTCTGTAATTCCATATACACTAAAATTATTCATTCCTGTAAAGATACTTTCTTTTGCGATACGTAAACATCCAGTTAGTATTCCTTGTTGTAAGGCTGTATTTGTCTTTAATGCTGCACTGAATATATTTCTTATCAATTCTACCATTTCATCATAGTACCCATGCAGATACGCATGATTTAATGGTACATCATACTCATCTATCAGTATGATTACTTTTTCACCATAATGTTTTTCTAAACATTGCGATATTAAATATAATGACTGACTTAATGTTACTTCGTCTAATTCATCTTCTATATACTTATTTAATCTTTTCTTCTCTATTACACTTAATTTACTACTTGTCAATAACTCTTCATACTGTACTAATATTTGTATGATAAGGTCTTGAAAATACTTTTTCTGGGCTTGAATAGTAGAAAATCTCATTTCTTTTAATGTAATCGATATAACTGGATACTTATTTTGATGTTGCATTACTTCTTCATCTTTACTGATTGCTAATTTATTAAATAAGTATGCATTCTCTTTTTCTTTTATATTATAAAAATAGTTCAACATACTCATACTCAATGTTTTCCCAAATCTTCTTGGTCTTGTATATAAGACGACAACTTCTTGTATCACTTCTTTGATCAACATACTCTTATCTACATAATAATAGTTTTCATTAATTACTCTTTTAAAATCTTCTACTCCTATTGGTATTCTTTTCATTTTACTCTCTCCTTTCCGTTTCTCTTATTTACTTTTAGTATACCACATCATGCACTCTTCATCTAATACCTTATTTGGTATAAATTCTTATGAAAATAAGTGATTATTTCTAAATATATTTATAATAAGTTCCTTATCCCCATTAATAATTTGATAATGAAAAAAGTTATGTAAACAACTAAGTCACATAACTCTTTTCACTAACTTAATAATTATTACTAGATGCCTCTTCTTTAATACCGTGTTTTGCTTCTTGTGCTAATTCATACTGTATCATAAAAGATAGTATTGCACGTAAAAGAATAATTGCACCTAATATGTATATTTCCTCGAAATTTCTCACAAGTACAGTTTTTAATATTTCTGCACCCATTTTAAACTCTAAACCTAATGCTAACGCGTTAGCTAACTCTATTTTAATATGATATCTTTGATTTGTGAAAATTGCTAATACATACTTACAAAAAGCTTTACAAGCTCCAAATGAAATCACTAATATCCCTATAATTTCTATAAAAGAAATGATTTCTGGTAGAATACTTGCGATAATATGCTCTAACATACTTATTATCCTGCATAGTCTGCAAGAACTTCACTTACTGGTTTACTTTCTTCCATCGCTTTAATAACACCACCAAGAACAGGTCCTACAGATAATACATGCATTTTATCATATTGTGGAAGTTTTTCATCTTGTGCTATTGTATTTGTACAAATAAATCCGTCTAAGTCAGCAGCTTTTAAACGTTCCATTGCTGGGCCTGATAATACTCCATGAACACAGCTTGCATAGATTGCTTTTGCCCCTTTATCACGTAACATTTTGATTCCTGCTGTTAATGTACCTGCTGTATCTACAATATCATCAATAATAACGGCAGTTTTTCCATCTACATCACCTATAATATTCATTGCTTCCGCAACATTTGGTTTTGGACGACGTTTATCAATAATCGCAATCGGTGCATGTAAGATTTCTGCTAGTTTTCTAGCACGAGTAGTTCCACCATGATCAGGAGATACTACTACAACATCTTCTAAATTTAAAGATTGAATATATTTACCAATAATACAAATTGCTGAAATATCATCCGCTGGAATATTAAAGAACCCTTGAATTTGTGTTGCATGTAATTCCATAGTAATTACACGATCAGCACCAGCTGTCTCTAATAAAGACGCAACTAATTTAGATGTAATTGGTTGTCTAGGTTTTGCCTTACGATCTTGACGAGCATATCCAAAATAAGGCATTACAACTGAAATATGTTGAGCACTTGCACGTTTACAAGCATCAATTGCAATTAATACTTCCATTAAATTAGAAGAAACTGGATTACAAGTTGATTGTACAATATATACATTCTTACCACGTACAGACTCTCCTAACTCTACAATTATTTCTCCATCAGCAAAATGCTTAACTTCGCATTGTCCTAAAGGAATACCTAATTGTGCTACAATTTCATTCGCAACTCCTATACTTGATGTTAACGCAAATACTACTGTTTTGTTTTCCATTATTATACTTCCTGTCCTTTCTTATTTATTCTTGTACTTTGTTCCATAACCTTTTTTTATTTCTTGATGTGATCTAGCAATCCCCATATCTCCAGCTTTTACAGATTGCGTAATTGTAGAACCTGCTGCTAATAATGCATTCTCTCCAATTATTACTGGCGCAATTAAATTTACATTACTTCCAATAAATGCACCATCTTTTACCGTTGTACGATGTTTATGTTTTCCATCATAGTTTACAGTTACAACACCACATCCAAAATTCACTTTCTTCCCGACATCGCTGTCCCCAATATAAGTTAAATGTGCACATTTACTTCCACTTCCAAAATTCGTATTTTTAAATTCTACAAAATTTCCAATACGACAATCTTGCGCTACTACAGTATGATTTCTTAAATGAGACATTGGTCCTACACTTGTATGTGTACCCACTGTACTATCTACAATCTTACTACTATCGATTGTAACTCCATCTTCAATAACAGCATCTTTCAAAAAAGAATTTGGTAAAATAGTTACCCCACTACCAATTACAGTATTCCCTTGAATGTATACATTAGGATAAATAGTTGTATCTTCCTTAATCTGTACATCTACATCAATATATGTATGTTCAGGATCAATAATTGTAACTCCATTTAACATATGTTTGGTATTAATATGATGTTTCATCCATGCGTTAGCTTTCGCTAAATCTAAACGATCATTTACCCCCATAAGTTCATCTACATCACTTACAGTCAATGCATTCACTACTTCATCTTTTGATTGTAGAATCTCTACCATATCTGTTAAATAATACTCCTGTTGTGCATTCTCATTTTTAATTTCACTTAAATTTTCAAATAACACTTTATTTTTAAAACAGAAAATTCCAGTATTAATCTCTTTAATGGCTAGCTCTTCGCTACTGCAATCCTTTGCTTCAACGATTTTTTCCACAAAACCTTGTTCATTTCTTACAATACGACCATAACGTTTTCCGTCTTCTAATACAGCTGTAACTACAGTGCAAGCATGATCTTTATTCGCTTCAAATACTTTTTGAATTGTTTCCGTTTGTATACATGGGCCATCACCACATAAAATGATCGTATCTCCATCTGTATCCTTCAACATATTCGCTTGCATAACTGCATGTCCTGTACCTAATTGTGGTTCTTGTAACGTATATTCAACACTATCATGTAAATATGTTTTAACACTTTCAGCACCATGCCCAACTACCACAACAATACGAGATACACCAGCTTCTTTCAACCTGTCAACAATATGCCCAATCATTGGCTTATTCATAACAGGATGCATAACTTTACAAAGTGTAGATTTCATCCTTGTGCCTTTACCGGCAGCTAATACTATCGCAGACCTCATTTTTCATACCTCCACTCTATATTCTAACAAACTTCTAACTTAAAAAAAAGGTATTCCAGTTAATTCTAATGAATTGTAAAACTTTTATACCTTTTTCGTTATATTTAATTATCATTTTCTCTTAGAAATAAAACAGTTGCTTCAAACACATCATCTCTACTTTCATGAAAAAACTCACCATGTAGTAATTCCATCATCATTTTTACACTACGTAATCCAATTTTCGTACTTTCTTCTTTTGCTTCTTCACAAGAAATCTTATTTATCATTTTAACTTCTACATATTTATCTAATACAGAAACAAATACTTCCACAGAATCCTTTCCATATTTTTTAATGTTTGACACTAAATTATCAATAACACGCTTTAAAAATACTTCCTCTCCCCATATTTGATAAGGAACATCACTAATCTGTACATTTACTTCAAAACCCTCTATCACTAATTCTTCACAAGCAGTTTCCACACATTCATTTACAAAATCAGAAGAATATAATTCTAATTTCACATCTTCACTTTGTGCATATACAAGAAAATGTTGAAATAAACGATCTGATAATTCTTTTATTTGTTCTGCTTTCTGATGACTCTTTTTAATATATTGCATTAATTCATCTTCATTTCTATATATATTCATATTTAAGATATCTAAGTAGCCTAATAAAGAAGTAAGTGGTGTACGTAAATCATGACTCATAGCTGTCACTAAATCATGATTAGCTTTCTTAGCTTTCTTTTCTTTTTCAACATTATCTTGTAAGGTTTTTCTTAAACTATTTAATTGCTTCGCAAGAATAGTTAATTCATCATTTCCTTTATATGGTATCGCATGGGAATAATCCCCATGCTCGATATAAGTCAATTCATCCTTCAATAAAAAAACATATCGCATTTTTTTTCTCACAAAAGACAAGATAATAAATATGAATATAAATATACTTAAACAAAAAGAAATAAATACATAAAATAGGATAAACGATGTTCCTATATAACTATACACCAATAAATGTAGTGTCCCATCTTGGAATTCTATCTTCGCAAAACTTGGCTCTGGCATATAAAAAGCTAATAAAAAGTAAGTTGTTTCCGCATAAGTTGTTTCTTCTTTATCACTAATAAAATCAGCATGATTTTCACCATCTTCATCATATAATAACATACTCATATTGCGATATTCCTGCATAATTTTTTCTAATTTTCTTGCATTTTCTATTTTTAATTGGTGATCATCTACATATTTCTGCATCTTATCAACTGCTCGTTGTATCACTTCTTGTGTTTTTTCCTTACTCACCACAACATTAAACACATGAAATCTCGCCGCATATAAAGATATAAACACAACAACAGAAATAATTAAGGATATTACCACAACTGATACATATTTCCCCCCCAACTTACTCAAATCGATACCCCTTTCCCCATACCGTTCTAATATACTTAGTCTTTTTCCCCTCTACTTCTAACTTCTTACGTAAATTACGTATATGTACCATAATCGTATTATTAGCGTTATAATAATATGGTTCTTTCCACACTGTTTCATACAATTCCTGACTAGAATACACATGTTTTGGATCTTGCATCAACACATACAGTATTCGATATTCAATATCTGTTAATGAAACATCTTTATCATGTACCTTTACACTTTGTTGTATTGCATCTAACACAAGATTTTCACTTTGAAGATTTTGATTAACTTCTTTGCCTTGATATACTTGATATCTTCTTAACAATGCTTTTACTCTTCCTAATAATTCTTTATAAGAAAATGGTTTTACTAAAAAATCATCTCCACCACAATTAAATCCTTGTTCTTTATCATCATCTAAAGTTTTTGCAGTTAAAAACAGAATAGGAACATTTGTTTTCTCTCTAATGTTGATGCATGCATCAAATCCATCCATTTTTGGCATCATAATATCCATAATAATTAAATCAGCCTCTTGACATTTTTCCACACCCTCTACACCATTACAAGCCTCAATTACGTCATATCCCTCATTAGATAGTAATACATGTACCACTTCTCTAATTTCTTTATTATCATCTACTATTAATATTTTCTGCATTCTCAATCTCTCCTTTGCTTTATTTTATATTATAACGAAAATCCCTTAAATACTTACCTTTTTATTAAGAATTATTAAGATTTCTTACATTAAAGATTGCTTAATACGTTGTATATCATGCAAAGTAGTTACATCCAACAATACATACTTTATTTGTACTTTTATATTTTTTAAATGATTGAATGAATTGATTACACTCCCCTTTGTAGTTCATTCATATATATATTGTATCTTTTTTTATCAAATGTGTATATACAATTTTTAATATACATTTTGTTTATTAATAATAGATACTGTGATGTACCTTCTTAAAATCTTCCAATCATAGTTGCATGGTTTATCTCTTTTTGATACTAGATTATACTTTTATTCTTGTATTATAAAAAGGGCATATCTATTATTATCATAAATATACCCACACAATTTCCACATCTTTATGATGATGTGCCATTCCTATATATACTACATCATTTCCTAAGCCTATATCATATTGTTTCTCTTGTATTTGTTTCACTGCTTCCATTGCTAATTCTTTTAAATC
>CAJFOG010000191.1 GCA_904395785.1 uncultured Eubacterium sp.
ACCTTATAATTTATGGGGTGCTATTTACCCCATGTTATTTAAGACCCCATAGATTGTAAGCCCCACGTTATTTTAGATTACCAAAAAGACTTAATTCAGTCCATAATAAACCTGGAAATCTGAGTTAAGTCTTTTTTCGTATTTTCAAATATATTCAAACTAAATAATCTTTATTTTATACAAATACATTATATAAACGTTGATAACGATACCCTTTTTTCACAACTGTTTTATCCGGTACTACAATACCTAATTCTACTAGTTTATTAATAATTCTAGAAACACTCGCCTTAGACACACCTGTCAACTCTTCTATTTCTTTTTTCGTAAATACCACCTGTGTCATAATAATAGGCATGATTTTATACACCAATGAGCTTCTTATACTTTCAATTGTCTTCATATCTTCTTGATATATTTTCTGTATCATTTTTAGCTTATAAATAAAACTATTACACTGATCTATAACACATTGTAAGAAAAATTTTAAATATCCTAAATAATTTCCTCTTCTACTTTCCATTAAATTTCTTTGATAAGATGGTTTATAAACTTCTAGAATTTCTGACATAAATAAAATTGGCTTTTCATCAGTAAGAAGTGCTAACTGTATAGGAATTAATGCACGCCCTAATCTTCCATTTCCATCTTTATATGGATGAATTGTTTCAAACTGTGCGTGTGATAACGCAATATTAATGAAAATAGGATCGATAAATGCATCATTCATGTATTCATATAAGTTCAACAGTAATTCAAGGACTTGTTCAGGCACTGGAGGAATAAAAGTTGCCCCCTCTATTCCTACTCCTCTAGGACCAATCCAATTTTGCGTCTTTCTAATTTCTCCAGGCTCTTTTTCTGCACCTCGCACACTATTTAAAAGTATCTTATGCATTTCATTTACTAACGTATGATTTATATTATGCCCCTGTGCAATTTTTTCATAGGCATAATCAATTGTTATCTTTAAGTTTTGAATTTCTCTATGATCATCAGTTTCATCCATATATTTTAGATAATACATTTCATCTTGAGAAACTTGTGTACCTTCTATTTGTGTTGATTTTAAACTCTCCGTTAATAAGACTGAATCTAAGAAAAAATGAGATTCAAAGTTTAAATTTTCTAATAATGATTTGTATTCTCCATACTTTTGATTAGCTTCTGATATTAATGTTAGTAACTCTTTATCTATTTTATACTCTATCGGTAGTTTCTTAGCTTCATATGGCTTCATTAGTTTCACCTCTTTTACTATATGATATAATTATATCATGTTTATATCATATTATTCAAAATATGAAATTTTTATACAAAAAAAATAATTAACAAACTTAATTTCAATCTTGTATACCTTTTCCATCTTATTAAAAACTATTACTCTACTTTACAGCATTTTAATATCTCTTTGAAATTACTGCTAGTACAATTACCTATTCTTTATTAAAGCAAACACCTTATAAAGAAAATTGAAATATTTATATGAAGTTACTAAAATGTTAAAATAGTTAAAAAGCTCATTTAATCAATTATCGTTACTTATACGGTTATTTTTATTGTTCACAAGAATCTAATTTTTCTTTTTTATGATAAATAGCCTCAATAAGAATTTCTATAAATAAGAAAAAAGTAATCGCATCATCAATTAGATATTTTGTAAATGAATGAGATACATAAGGTAATGCAATCATATAATCACTTAGTTTAGATAATGGTGATTTAGGCGTCATTGTAATTAGAATAACTTTTACTCTTTTTTGATGACATTTTTCAATAATATTATGATATAGTTTTGATCCACTAATAGAAAATATCACGACAACATCTCCTGGTTGTATTACTTCTAATTGAATTGTCATTAATGTTAAATCACAAATACTAAAACTAGAAATACCTTGTCTATTTAATCGAAATGTTAATTGATTCGCTGAATAAGAAGAATGCTCAAATCCCATTGTAATAACCTTATTCGCATAAAGAATTAAATCTGCAATGGCATTTAATTCCTTTGATGATACCAATTGATTTAACTGTTGAATACCTTCCATATAAGAAGACAATACATCATTTTTTGCAGTAGGAAGATTCATATACGTTACATGATGTTGGGATATGTTACCATTTTTTAAATCTAATTCTGATAATAAATCGTGTTTGAATTCTAAATATCCTTTATATCCTAATTTTTGACATAAGCGAATGACAGCACTTCGTGATGTATTACACGAAGAAGCAATTGCATCTGCTGGAAATCTTTGTACATCATATGGATACTGTAAGAGATAATCCGCTACTTTCCGTTCATTTTTGGACAATTCTGGAAGTAACGTATGTATTTTTTCTAAAACAGGCATATATACGCACCTTTCTATCTTTTATTCATACTATTTCTTGAAAATTATACCAATTCAATATACGAATGTCAACGAATGGAAAATGTGCATAATTGCACGAATTTTATAAAATTTGTTCATTTTTGTACATTTTTCATAAAAATTTGTTGCAAAAATGAACGTTTTTTTAGTATAATGAACACACAGAATGTGAAAGGGCTCTCAAATTTTCTGTTGTAAGGAGGAAAAAATTATGGCAATTAAAGATTACCAATCCGTTTCTAAAGAAATTATTCAATTATCTGGAGGAAAAGAAAACTTTTCTAAAATTGAAAACTGTGCAACACGTGTTCGAATCACTTATCATCATATTGAAAAAGTTAATATTGATAAATTAAAAGAAATTGAAGGTGTATTAAGTGTTGTTGTACAAGGAGCAGTACAGTTAGTAGTTGGTCCTGGTGTTTGTAATAAATTATGTGAAGAATTAAAACGTAAAACAGGTGCTGAATTAGTAGTAGAAGCAGAAACTGAGCAAAAAAAAGATAATCCGCTAAAAGTTATTTCTGATATTTTTGTTCCAATTTTACCAGCATTGATCGCTGCAGGTATTGTACAAGGTATTAAAAACATTTTAACTACTATTGCTTCATCACAAGCGATACAAGCAAATATAGTAGCCACAGAATCATTAACTGCAGCAGAAGTATGGCTACATCAATCCCATTTATTAGGATTAGTAAATATTTTTGGTATTTTATATAACTCAGTATTCAATTTTTTAGCAGTTTATGTAGGATATTCTGCGGCAAAACGTTTAAAAGTAAATCCAGCTTTAGGTGCAATGGTTGGATTTATAACTCTACAACCTACATTATCTGCATTTCATGTTACAGCAGGTAAAGGTGGACTATTTGGTGTAATTGCTGGAGTAATCGTATTAAAATATGTAGAAAAATATGTACGTAAATTTACACCTGATGCAATTGCTGTTATTTGTGTACCAACTTTTAGTATGTTCATTACCGCAACTGTATTAATTTTAGCTTTAATGCCTGCATGTGGTGTATTATCTGATGTTATTATCAATGGTTTATTATTTATATTAGACAAAACTGGTGTATTTGGTGGATTTATTTTAGCAGCTTTATTCCCTACATTAATTTCTACTGGATTACATCATGGATTAGCTGCTATACACATGGAAATGTTAAATACAATTGGTAAAGCTCCTTTAAATGCTGTACAGGTTATGAGTAATGCTGGAATGGTAGGAGCAGCAGTTGGAATATGGTTATTAACACGTAAGAAAAATGAGAAAATCGCAAAAGCTGCAGAAGGAGCAATTCCTACATCATTTTTATGTGTAGGTGAACCTGTAATATATGGTGTATGTTTACCTTCAGGATTTGGATTTATTACTGGTTCTATTGGTGCAGGTGTTGGGGGAGCTTGTATTATCCTATTTGATGTAGCTTTCAATGCGATGGGTATGGCCGGAATGTCAGCACTTCCTTTAGTTGCAGATGGAAAATATCTGTATTATCTTATCAGTTATTTTGCAGGAGCAACAGTAGCATGTATTTTAACTTATATTGTAGGAAAGAAAAAAAGATATGGTGAAGAATAAATAACTATATCAACGATACATATTGAATAAAGGAGGTATTTATGAGAGTTATTCAAATTACATTTGATACATTAACAAGAAAATTTTTACCAAACTATGGATGTGATTGGGTAATTGCTCCTAATTTTAAACGATTAGAAAAACATTGTACAAGATTTGATAATTTTTATGCAGGAAGCTTACCATGTATGCCTGCAAGAAGAGAAATGCATACAGGTAAACATAACTTCTTACATAGAAGTTGGGGTCCATTAGAACCATTTGACTATTCTGTATTTGAAGTATTAAAACAACATGGTATTTATACACACTTAGTCACTGATCATTCTCATTATTGGGAAGATGGTGGATGTACTTATCATAATCGTTATAATACTTGGGAAGGCTTTAGAGGTCAAGAAGGCGATAGATGGGTATCCCATGATATCGAAGCATTCATTCCACAAAATAGACATATCTTAAATAAACAAGGAATCTCTGTTAAACAACACTATAGAAACAGACTTCGCCAACAAAAAGAAGAAGATATGTCTAGTGTCAAAACAATACATGCTGGAATTGAATTTTTAAAAGAACATAAAGATTTAGATAATTGGTTACTACATATTGAATGTTTTGATCCACATGAACCATTCTATGTACCACAAACCTATCGTGATTTATATGACTTAAAGGAAGAAGAAACCTTAAATTGGCCACGATATGGTAAAGTCGCATGTGATACATATAAAGACGATATAAAAAATAGTCAAAAAGAATATGCTGCTTTAATCACAATGTGTGATACACATTTAGGACATATTTTAGATTTTATGGATAAACATCAAATGTGGGAAGATACAGCACTCATTATTCATACAGACCATGGGTTTTTACTTGGAGAACACGAATGCCTTGGAAAAAATTTCCCGCCTTGTTATGACGAATTAGTTCATACTCCTTTCTTTATGCATCTACCAAAAACACAATCTATTTCCTATAGCGATCATTTGGCAACTACTGTCGATATTCCATTAACAATATTAGATCTATTTCAAATCAATCAAAATGAATTAAAAGAAGTAGATGGAACATCTTTATTACCTATTCTTCAAAATAATCAACAAGTAAGAGAAATTGCTTTATTTGGAATTCATGGTTCTTACACATGTATTACAGATGGAAAAGAAGTATATATCAAAACAGGATTAAAAGATAAACCATTTTATGAATATACATTAATGCCAACAAATATTAGAGGATTTTTCAAACAAGAACAATTAAAAAATGGAACTCTCATTTCAGGTGATAGATTTTCTAATGGCATCCCATATTTAAAATATCCTGGTGTACAAATATATGGAAGCGAACAATTTCCATATAAACTATATAACCTTAAAGAAGATCCTACTCAAGAATTTCCTATAATAGATGAAGAATTAGAAAAGAAATGGAATACTCTTTTAATAGAAGCATTAAATCGTATTCATGCACCAAAAGAAGAATTTGATAGATTAGGTTTAAAATAACATGATATATTTCATATCTCTTTTATATGGTGTTATCAGTTTTCTATCTTCATTGGTTGGGGCAATTTGTGGAATTGGTGGTGGCATTATCATCAAACCAGTTTTAGATATTTTTCACTTAGACGATGTTACCACAATTTCATTTTTATCTGGATGTAGTGTATTGGCAATGAGTTTATATTCTGTTTTAAAACAAATGAAATCAAATCGTACATTAATTGATTTAAAAAGCATCACTCCATTAGCAATAGGAGCAGCTATTGGTGGAATTGTTGGTAAACAAATGTTTCAAAGTATCATACATTTTTGTATAAATTTAAATATTGTTCAAATGATACAAGCAGGATGCCTTATTATATTAACAATATTTACTTATATTTATAATTTATATAAACATAACATAAAAACATATGAATTAAATAATCACTATATTAGTTTTATAGTAGGATGTATATTAGGAATATTATCTAGCTTTTTAGGAATTGGCGGTGGTCCTATTAACTTAGTAATATTATCTTATATATTTTCAATGAATATTAAAGTTGCTGCTGTTAATAGTTTATATATTATACTATGTAGTCAATGTACATCCCTTTTATTTACATTTATCACGAATACCATTCCACCTTTCTCCTTAAAAACTTTAATATTTATGATCATTGCAGGAGTATTAGGCGGTGTTGTTGGAACTTATATGAATCGTAAGATGAAAGAAGAAACTGTTAATATATTATTTTCGTATATAATGATTGTTATTATTGTGATAAACATTTATAATATTCTTAAATTTATTTAGAAAGTAGGTTGATGTTTATGAGTTTTTTACAAAAGTTATGGAAGAAAAATGAGATAAAAGATGGTGATATTGTATCACCTGTTACAGGAACAATAATAGCTACTAAAGATATTGCGGATAGTGTATTTGCGCAAGAAATTATGGGACAGACAATAGGAATTGTCCCAGAAGAGGGGATTGTTGTTTGTCCTGTAAATGGAAAAGTAGAAGTTTTGTTTCCTACTGGCCATGCTTTTGGAATTAAAGGAAATGATGGTAATTCTTATTTAGTACATATTGGTATTGAAACAGTTAATTTACAAGGAAAAGGATTCACTACTTGGATAAAACAAGGACAAAATGTAAAAGCTGGTCAAAAAGCAGTCGATGTAGATTTACAGTATGTAAAAAGTAATGGTTTAGATACTACAGTGATGCTTATTGTGACAGAGAAAAAAGATGACTGTAATATCCAATATGTTGAAAAAAGCAATGTTATAAAAGCAGAAAAAATAAATCAAGGATAGCAATTTGCTATCCTTTGATATATAAGTTTGGAGGAAATATAATGAAACAGATATCATTTTTAATTAAACCTGCCTCATCCTTATGTAACTTAAATTGTAGCTATTGTTTTTATAAGGATATAGCACAATTAAGAGATACATATAGTTATGGTATTATGAATGAAACAACCATACAAAATATTATTCAACAAGCACTCAATCAACAAGTAGAACAAATAAATTTTTGTTTTCAAGGTGGAGAACCTACACTTGCAGGAATACAATATTATCAAACATTTATACATTATGTTAATTTATATAATACACAGAAAAAACGTATTACTTATGCAATACAAACAAATGGTACTATTTTAAATAATGAATGGATTACATTATTTAAAACATATGATTTTTTAGTGGGTATTTCATTGGATGGTTTTTTAAAAAATCATGATAGTGTTAGAAAAGATCAGGAACAAAACGGTACTTTCCAAAAAATCATTGCTTCTATTAAGACATTAGAAGAAGAAAATATAAAGTATAATATTTTAACTGTATTAACAAACACATTAGCAAAACATCCAGTAAAATTATACAATTTTTATAAACGTAATCATTTTGAATATGTACAGTTGATTCCCTGTTTACCTTCATTAGATACAACTACTCACGATAATACCTATGCATTAACACCACAAGATTTTGCATCTTTTTATAAAACTTTTTTTGATCTATGGTATCAAGATTATCTGAATAATAAAAAAATGTCTATTATCTTATTCGATAATGTAATTTCTATGTTTAAAGGTGAGTTACCTTATCAATGTGGAATGTTAGGATCTTGTCAATTACAATTTGTGATTGAAGCAAATGGAGATGTATATCCATGTGATTTTTATGTATTAGATGAGTATTTATGTGGAAATATCAATCAAAATACCTTACAAGATATTATGAATTCAAAACAGTCTAAAAAATTCTTAAATCAACCGAAAACATATTGTGCTTTATGTGCAAATTGCATGTTTAAGCCTATGTGTAATGGAAACTGTAAAAGACAAAATATTTGTATGTTTAATGAACATTACTGTGGATATCAAGAGTTTCTCACACATGCATATCAGTATATGATGATACGCCCTATATAATTATAAATGAGCAAGTTTCATTCTTATTCTCACATATTAAATTGAATAACTATATTATTATTTTCCATACTTATAAAGTTACCCTATGCATCACATTTTGAAGTGCACCCCATTTATTGATGTCCGATAAACGGGGTGCACTTCGTTATTTAAGAATCCAAATAATGGGATTCATTTCATCTCCTTTTACAATGTTTATGATAATTTAGTTAGATTAAAAATCCATTTTAACCAACATCTGACAGATTGCGATCTTCTTACTATTTGACTCTCGTTACATACATTCAACTCTCTCATTCTTGTTTGTATTACTCCTTTTTCAGGTAACTCTCCAAAATTTTCAATAATGAAATCAAAAAATTCTAAGAAAATTTGATGTTCAAGAATAAGCGATACAAGTTTAAGTTGTCTTTGCTTATACTGCATTTTATATACCTTTTTACCTAATTTAGTTAATATGGATTTTATTTCATTTTCTTCTGTCTTAACCTTCTCAAATAAACCCAAATATTTTCCTGCGTTATAATAATATTGTGATTGTCTATATACTGGTTTCCCCTTATTCAAATTTGATCCAAAATGCATTAATTCTGCTATTTCTTGATCATTCATAGGATTTTCATACATATTCTCTAACAATGATATAACACGTTCAAATGAATCAGCTTGTACAAATGGAGGAATATCTTGATTATCTTGGTTATCATCATACTTAACTATTGTATTATTTCTAACCTCCATTAAATCATCTAATGTAATTTCTGTATCTTGAAGTGAATAATTTTTATTCTTAACTAACCTAATTGAAGAATAATCATTTATATCAGTAAACTCATATTCAAATAGACGATATATTTTATTTGAATAAATAGAAAAAACTAATCGAATAGGTTTAGTAACTTTACTCTTCCATAGCCTAAACGGATAATACAGTTGTCTAATATGAAAATCAGGATGGATTACATTTTTAGCCTCCATTATCACTATTGAATCAGAATTTTCAAATCCTCCATCAATCTCACATTGAGCATTATTAACGACCAAGTGTTGCTTTACTCCACGATACGTATTAACATCAAACTCAAATTTTCCTGTCCCCATTCGTCCATTGAATGTACTAACATTTTCATCTGTCTCTAGAAAATCATCTAAAATATTTGAAATAATTAATACATTAATTGCATTAGCTTCTGAGGAAATGTTATCTATATCAATACTCTCATATTCTGGTATTTCAACAGAGGTCATTCGGGTAACATGTTCTTCAAGCTCTGGAATATCTTGATATAAAATAAAATCACCTAATACATATGAACGTCTACTATCCGGTAAAATATTAATTTTATGCTTCTTAAAAGCAGATGGAAGTTGCTCCGAACTATCCCATTTTGACATTAATCTTGGTTCTTTAAACTCTTTAATTTGCGATGCTTCAATATGAAAAATTCCATCTTCTTGTATTTTCTTTACTATATCATATTTTTCTATCAACTTTTCCCAAGCTTCATCAACAGATATTTCTTTATTCTTTATCATAATTATATATTAACACCTCGTTTATTTCTCCTCTTAAATTACCTTTACTATTAATTGATCTCTTTGCTTTAATAATTTTTATTTTATAGTCTTTATATAACTCACGAATAAATTCGCAATCAGAATTTGACTGTAAAAATTTAATCCCTTTTTTATTTAATTTATCACACTCATTTTTTAACTCTATCTGTTTTTCTTCATTAAAACCATTTTCTGTATAACCTGTAAATGATGCAGAACTCGATATTGGCATATAGGGTGGATCTAAATAAACAAAATCTCCTCTTCTTAATTTTTCTAAAGTTTTTTTATAATCTCCATTTATTATTTGTATATTTTTGTTTTTAAAATAATTAGACATTGCCCTAATTACGGGTTCATTCACAATATTTGGATTCTTATATTTCCCATAAGGAGTGTTAAATTGTCCAGAAGAATTCACTCTATATAATCCATTATAACACGTTTTATTTAGATAAATAATTCTTGCAGCTCTTTGTACACTAGTCATTTGAGAATAAAACTCAGTATCTCTATCATACTCTCTTACTTTATAAAAATGCTCTGATGTATTTCTTTCTTTATGATAATTTAATTGCTTAATTAATTCATCCGGTTTATCTCTTATAACTGTATATACATTTATTAATTCTATATTATAGTCATTTATAATTGCATTTTCAGGTTGCAATTCAAACAACAATGCTCCTCCTCCAATAAATGGTTCCACATAATTAGAGTATTTATTTGGAATCATTGGTATAATATCTCCTAGCAATTGTCTTTTTCCTCCAACCCATTTAAGTACCGGACTTAATATCAAGTTTTTTTTATTTTTCATCTATTACACTCCTTTCTATTAACTGTGCTATTTTAACATAACATTTTAAAAAAATACAAACTTAGTAATAAAATTTTTACTTTTTTATTAAAATTGATTTTTTTTATTTTTAATTCGTAAAAAATAATAGGAGGTGTATTATATGCAAAAATATAATTTACAGAAAACAACTATTTGGCGTTTTACAAATAGAGGTCATTGGGCTACACATAAAGGTGATTACAGAGGTAATTGGTCTCCACATATTCCAAGAAATTTAATTTTAAAATACACTAAGCCCCATGATACTGTTCTAGACTGCTTTATTGGATCAGGTACGACATTAATTGAAACAAAACTTTTGAATAGAAATGGTATTGGTATAGACATAAATGCTAATGCAATCGATATTACGAAAAAAAGAACTCAATTTAGCATCAACAATTCAGCTAATATAAAATTATTCTTAGGTGATGCACAAAATCTGAATATGATTAAAAACAATTCCATTGATTTCATATGTACTCATCCACCATACGCAAATATTATTAAATATAGTGATAATTTAATAAACGATTTATCTATATTAAACCATACAGAATTTTTAAAAGGAATGAAAAAAGTCAGTAAAGAACTTTATCGAGTGTTAAAACCATCACATAAATGTTCTTTTATGATTGGTGATATTAGAAAAGATGGAAATGTTATTCCTCTAGGTTTTCTTACTATGCAATGTTTCATAGAAAATAATTTCAAACTAAAAGAAATCATTATTAAAGAACAACATAACTGCACATCGACACCTTTTTGGCTAGAAAAAATCGATAAGATAAATTTTTACTTACTAGCACATGAATACATTTTTGTTTTTGTTAAATAAAAATTAGATTACACCCTTTTATAATCAATACACTTACGAAATGAAATATAAAAAACTCACTTTAATGCCTTACAACAAACTTAAGTGAGTTTTTATACTTATCCTATCTATTTTTCATATGTGGGAACAACAGCACTTCTCTAATTGTATCTTGGTTTGTAAGTAACATTACCAATCGATCAATTCCCATACCAACTCCACCAGTAGGTGGTAATCCATATTCTAATGCCTCTACATAGTCCACATCCATCTCATTTGCTTCATCATCGCCAAGATCACGTAATTTCAATTGATTCTCAAAACGCTCTCTTTGATCAATTGGATCATTCAACTCAGAGAATGCATTCGCATATTCTTTTCCATTAATAAATAACTCATAACGATCCGCAAAACGTGGGTCTTCTTCATTCTTTTTCGCTAATGGAGAAATAGAGACTGGATGACCATATAAATAAGTAGGTTGAATTAACGTATGTTCTACATACTTCTCAAAGAACAAGTTAATAATATGCCCTACACTATTATGTTTCTTTTCTACCTCAATACCATGTTCTTTTGCCAATGCACATGCTTCTTCATATGATACTTCTTTCCAGAAATCTACACCACAAGTATCTTTAATCGCATCAACCATGTGAAGACGTTTAAATGGTGCTTTTAATGAAATTTCTTTTCCTTGATATGTAATCTCAGTTGTACCACATACTTCATTTGCTACATATTCTAATAATCCTTCAATTAAATCCATCATACCATTTAAATCAGAATATGCTAAATATGCCTCTACTGTTGTAAATTCAGGATTATGAGTTGCGTCCATACCTTCATTTCTAAATAAACGACCAATTTCATATACACCTTCTAAACCACCTACAATTAAACGTTTTAATGGTAACTCAGTCGCAATACGTAAGTAAAAAGGCATATCTAATGTATTATGATGTGTAATAAATGGACGAGCTGCTGCCCCACCTAAAATAGGTTGTAATACTGGTGTTTCTACCTCAACCATACCTTGTCCATCTAAATAACGTTGAATTGCACGAATGATACGTGGACGAGTCATCGCAATGTATTTTGCTTCTTCATTCATAATTAAGTCTACATAACGACGACGGAAACGCTCTTCCTTATCAGTTAATCCATGGAATTTTTCTGGTAATGGGCGTAATGCTTTTGTTAAGTGTGTATATACTTCTGCCTTAACAGAAAGCTCACCGTGATTTGTTTTCATCACAGTACCTTCAATACCTACAATATCACCAATATCAGACTTTTTAAATACTTCGTATACATCATCTCCAAGTATATCTTTACGTACATAAATTTGTAATCTTCCATCCAAATCTTGAATGTGCATAAAACCAGCTTTTCCTTGACGACGTTTTGTCATAATACGTCCAGCCACTTTTACTTTGATTTCTTTTTCTTCTAATTCTTCTTTTGTAAAACTATCAAATTCTTCACGAATTTGTCCTGATTTATGTGTTCTTTCATACGCTTTCCCAAATGGATCAATTCCCATTTCACGTAATTCTTCCATTTTTTGACGACGGATAATTTCCTGTTCGCTCAATTTTTCCATAATCCTACTCCTTTTCTTCTACAAAATAAAAAAGCTCTTATCCACATAGGGACGAGAGCTTTCATCGTGGTACCACCCTAATTCGTCTATAGATTACCCTATAGACCTTAGTGACTTATGATAAGTCCATTCGTAACGTGAATGTATACGTCCTGTTGGAAGGCTCCAAGTCTTTATTTCAATGAATACTCCACTATCCCTTTCCAGCAATCGGGACTCTCTGTTAGCTTCCTAATCATTTACTCTCTCTTCATCGCCATATGATTAATAATTATAGTATATGTAAAAAACGTTTGTCAAATAAGAACAATAGGAAATTATTTAGAATTTCGATTCTTTGTATGTTCTTATATAAGATATACATACAACCCCTGTTATAAGGTTATACTTTATAATCTTACTAGAACGATATTAAATCTTCCATTTTATAAACAGTATACCCCTCATAATAATAACTAGCATCAATACCTTTCATATAAACATCTCAATCATTGATTTTATCTGTGAGTGCTTGTTTCAATAAAACTTTTATTTCTAAATCTTTACCTGTCTTATCTTTCCTGCAAATTCATAAATCTCATCAAAAAGATATTGATGAATGAGTGATAATCCTTTAAATGTTCCAACTTCAAATGTATCTAATAACCCTGTTTCAAAAAGTTCAAGAGCTTTTGTTTTACTTATTTTTTCTTCCATCTTCATAAATTCTACTTCATTATGAATAAATAACTTATTTTCTAAAAATACGATATTCACCCTTTCATTTTCTAAACAAGATATGTTTTCTTATTTATGCATCATGTGTATTATGCAACTGGCTTCACACTTTTCCACAATGCATATTCTTTTTCATAATCTTCTAATATTTCTAACATCCCATCATATGTTTCAATTTTCGCTAATTGATCTTTTAACTGATGACTATTCGCTAACCCTTTTACATACCAAGCAGCATGTCCTCTCATTTCTTTCATAGCTACTACTTCACCTTTTAAATCACATAAGCGCTTTGCATGTAATCTCGCCATTTCAAATTTTTCTTCTACTGATACTTGTGGAAGTTTTTCTCCTGTTTCTAAGTATGTAACGACTTCTTTAATTAACCAAGGATCACCTAATACACCTCTACCAATCATAACTGCATCACAACCTGTTTCTTCTAACATTCGCTTTGCATCTTCTGGTGTACGAATATCTCCATTACCGATGACTGGAATAGAAACAGCCTCTTTTACTTGTTTAATATAGGACCAATCCGCATGCCCTTCATACATTTGTTTTCTTGTACGGCCATGGATTGCAATAGCACATACACCAACTTCTTCTAATCGTTTTGCTAGTTCTACACAGTTAATATGATCATGATCCCAACCAATACGCATCTTTACAGTCACTGGCTTACTTACAGCTTCTATGACTGCTTTTGTCATCGCAACTGCATGATCAATATCTTTCATTAAGGCACTTCCCGCCTCTGATTTAATAATTTTATTAACAGGACATCCCATATTAATATCAATAATATCACAATCTGATTGAGTATCTAACATTTTAGCTGAATGCACCATTGTTTCAATATCGTGTCCAAAAATTTGTAACGTTAATGGATGTTCTTGTGATTCTACTGCTGTCATACCTAATGTTTTTTCATTCTCATAGTATAATGCTTTATCACTCACCATTTCCGCATAAATTAACCCTGCACCAAATTGTTTACAAATGACACGAAAAGCAGGATTACTAATACCAGCCATCGGTGCAATGACGACTCTGTTATCTATTTCTATATCACGTATTTTCCAACTATTTTTTTTCATGTAGTTCTAAAAACCTTTCTAAATCTATTAATTCTTCTTCTGTGAAATAATATTTTTCTCCACAGAAATTACATGTAATCTCGCAACCATGATCTTCTTCAATAATTTGTTTTCTTTCTTCTTTTGATAGTGTTGTCAGTACTCTTTTCATTGTCGCTTTCTCACAATGACAACGGAATTCAATATCTTGTGTACTTAATACTTTCACATCGTCAAACAAACTATGTAATATGTCTTCTAAAGAATCATTCTCTTGTAGTAATGTAGAAATATGTTTCATATTAGAAACAATACCTTCTACTTTCACAATATCTTCTTCTGTTGCGTCTGGTAACATTTGAATTAATAATCCACCTGCTGCCATGATAGAGTTATCTGTATTGACTAAAACACCTACAGATACTGCCGATGGTGTTTGTTCACTT
Organism: uncultured Eubacterium sp.; assembly: GCA_904395785.1. GTDB lineage: Bacteria > Bacillota_I > Bacilli_A > Erysipelotrichales > Erysipelotrichaceae > Amedibacterium. Next base: position 14,967 of record CAJFOG010000191.1, read on the forward strand.
GCGGTAAAGTAGTATGCAAAGTCATCACCAATTTCTCCTGATTGTAATGCAACTGTACCACTCCAGTTTTCTTTCATATGTAAATCTTTAATAACTTCTAAGTATCCATTCGTTCCTACCGCAGTACCTACAGCCAATTTTCCTGTATCATTGTACTGTAACATAATATGTGGATCAGATACAAATCCTCTTACATGCCCATCTTGATATGCATCCACAAGAATCGTCCCAATTGGTCCTCCACCATTAATTCTGATTGTTAATTGTTCTTTCTCACTTTTCAACATACTTCCCATGATAGAACCAATACTTAATGTACGACCTAATGCAGCTGCACTTGTTGGCCATAAATCAAAGTTTTGTCTTGCTTTTTCTACTAGATGTGTAGAAGAACAAATATATACTCGTACACGTTCTTCACATGCCAATGCTTTTACTAAGTAATCTTTCATAGTTTCATCTCCTATTATTTTATATAGCTATGCTATATGATTTACAAATTGCATATGTAGTATACCATATCATCACAAAGATACCAAACCTTTCAAACGTATAAAACATAAGAAAAACCACTATGTATTTCTACAAGTGGTATCTCTATCTTATTTCGTTAACTCACCAATTTTTGTAAGAACATCTTGGTAGTTAGGTTCGCTTGCGATTTCAGAAACGTATTCTACATGGCGGATTACGTTATCAGCATCTACTACAAATACTGCTCTTGTAAGTAAGTTTAACTCTTCTACAACTGTTCCTGTAGCTTTACCAAAACTTTGTGTTTTGTAGTCACTTAAAGTTTTCACATTTTTGTTGTCGTTTACTTGACACCATCTGTGTAATGCAAATGGTAAATCCATACTAATTGAGTAACAAGTTGCATTATCAATCTCTTTGAAAAATGTCATAAATTTAGAAAGTTCGATAGAACATACACCAGTATCAACAGATGGTACAGATAAGAATACTCTTACCCCTTTTGTATCTGATAAAGATACTGCATTTAATTCCATATCTACAGCTGTAAATTCAGGAAATTTATCTCCTACTTTTAATTGTGCTCCCTTTAATGTCATTGGTTGACCTTGAAATGTAATCATGAATACTCCTCCTTTATTTCAACACTTATATGATTGTCTATAGTATACTACTATATAATGGTTAATACAAATGATATGCAAGGGGAATTATCTCTGTGAGTCTGAATTAAACAACGAACGTATCCATATTACAACTAAATAAAGAGTTAGTATAATAAAAAGTATGATAATAGTTATATATTTAGAAAGATCTTGCTTTCCTTTTAAATACGTTTCTTGATAAAGTTCATCAAATATTTCATATGCTTTATAACCTTTATAATTACTATACAGATTATCACTTTTTTTTAAATCATAGACTCCTTTTTTATATGCTTCCTTTACTATACTTTCTTCTATTTGAGCAAGTTCATCTTTTTATAAAACTCTCTATATTTTTGCTGAAAACAGCTCTTTTCATCTTCAGTTTCTCCCTTTGAATAATCCTGCATCATCTCATAATTCCATACATCTTTTTCGGCATATTCTTCTGCATTTTTTTCTAATTGTGGTTGAAGATTACAAAAATCATTCTCTGTTTCTAAACTCTTTGCTGATATAGATACATCAAATATAGATATAAATATTATTACTAAAATAATTATTTGTTTCATTTTTTAAAACCTCACATCCTCCATAAAAAGTTCTTTTAATTTTACTTTTAAATTTTCATATTCTTCCTTCTTCATTATATTTTCTATGTTTAACACTTGCTGTAAAAAATATTTCGTATCTCTAAAATTGGCCTTAAAATTGTTTGGAAAATAGTATGTTATTATTTCTTTTAATAATCTTAATCTATATTCATCATCCTTATCAGATAACAGCAATAATTTATATGTGGCAAAACAAATTGATTGTAGAAATAAAACTATGGATTGTTTTTCATTGAATTTATCTGCTATTTCATTTATAAAAATTTTATTTTTTAAATCATTGTAGATTTGATTTCCGTCTCTTCCTTCTAAATTTTCTTTCTTAATTATCTCTTCTGAGCTTAACGAAATAATTCCCAACGGTCTTGTAAATCTATAGTTACTGTTCACGCAACTACACACCCTTAAAACATTCTGATAAGCATCACTCGACATCCTATCAATATCCTCAATTACTAACATAAGCTGATTTTTTCTTACCATTTTAAGAAGATGATAAATGTAATAATCTTGATGAAATTTACTTGAATCTTTTTGATTAATAATTATTTGATATAAATATTTACAAACAAAAATCCAAATTATTATCGTGAATAAAAAAACTTCCAAAATTGTTAAAACATCTATACTATAATCATTTGCCAATTCAAATATGTTCATAATAATAGTGTCAAAAATAGATTTGTCTATTTCAAAGCCTATATTCAAATATCTAAATATTACATATATTATACTGCCTATATAATCAATATAGCTTATCAGAAAAGATGAAACAGCTCCTATAATAATGAATACTATTATTAACGCTGACTTATGGTTCATATAAGATTTCATTTTAGAATATTGAAGCGCTTTCATATACATTAAATATAGGAAGTCTTCATCATAATTAGCTTCCCAAGGTGAAATTCTAACTGGAGTATAATTATGATTCATACACAATATTCTATCATATGTTGTTTTTCCATTACCGTATTCCCCATCATGATATAACCATTTCGATTCTAGCTTTATTGGTGAATTCAATTCAGCACTTATATCTATATTTTTTAAATTATATAAATAAGAATTACCTAAAAGCGAAAAAATATTTTTTACTTCTACATTTTTTCTTAATTCTTTAATAGGAAATAATGAACACACTCTATAACACTGTTCTACTGAATATTTACTTATAAATATCTCATCATATTTATTATTAACATCAATATAAATAATCGCTTTTTTACGATAAACTTTTCCATTTACTTTATAACTGACCAACACCTTAATTTTATGATTCTCTATTACATTATTCTTAATATTAATAAAATGTTTATGTAGACTAAAGTAAAAATACTTTTTCTTTCTATCTCTATTCGTTGATAACACTGTATGAAATTGATTCAATACAAATACTTCACAATCTATTGCATTCTCTGGAAAAAAGTTCTCCATGTTTATTTTAAAAATCCTCGAATCATAAAAGCTGAAAAAATAATTTGAATAATAAATTTTTGATTGAATAATATCGTCATAATCTAAATTCAAAAATTCGATACTGATATTATTATAACTTTTTTTTAAAAAATTAAATCCTATGTAAAACGAGCATATAAAAAATATAACCATTAATACATCTCTTAGTATGCTACCTTCATTAGTGTCCACATCAATCAATGTAAATAAATAAATAAAGCAAACTATTATTAACGACAAAATTATACAATAATAATACCTTGAAAAAGGATCATCTTTTTTTAAGTATTTATAATTTTTTTTATAACAGGTTCTCTATGATTTACACAAAAAATAAAAAAACTAAACAACAATCCCATTATATAAAAAATAAACAAAATTGTTATATCTTCTAAATTTAAGCTTTTAAAAACAAATTCTTCTATACCTAAACTTACTAACAAAATAAAAGAACAGTTAAATAATATATTTTTTATTAGAATCCTTAAATTTTTGCTAAATATATTATAATTAGATACTACAAAGAACGATCCTATTAATGCTACAAAAAAAGATATAATTTTTTTTACATAATCCCCATATAATCCATATAAATTTAATAAAGATATATTCAAAACTCTTTTGTCAAAAAATACAAATAATATAAGAAACACTATTAAAACAAATGATTTTTCATGTTTTAAATATAACAATCTATTTATCATGATATCTGTTTTTTTTGAGATAATATTTTTCTTTAAATTAAAACCATTGAAAACTAGTTCCATTTTTATGTTTTTTTATTTCTATATTTTCATTCAATATATCAAATTTGAAAAAGTCTTTTAAAAATTTTTGTACTTTACCTACTAAATTTACTATATTTGAATCCCTTTGCTCTAATAATTTAACTTGGAGTTTTGAAAATTCTGTAATATAGTACACATTGTTTTCAATCAATTGTTCTTTAACACTCTCTATAAACTCCTCATCGATTATATAATCCAAAATTTTTATTTCATTATTACTATATTTGCAATTAATTACAATAAACGAAATTTCCTTTTTACTAAAAAAATCACATTTCACTGTTACTTTAAATTCTTGCTTTTCTATAATAACCTTAATTTTATTTTTATAGTGTTTACTTCTTATTCTATCAAATAATTTAAATCGCCTAAACTTCATTAAATTATCTAAATTATAACATAATAATTGTTCTAAATTATCTATAGATATAAAGTCATTAAAACTATCTAAGTCTACATCTAAATGTTGCAAATTTTGTATAATTAAATTCATTTTTTCATCAAATAATATCTTTTTCAAATAATTATATTGATTACACTTAATGTTTACTAAATTTAATTCTGTACTAACCATATTCTGATTCTTTTTCTTATTAAACATTGTATCCCATCCTTAATTTATTATATATATTTTAATATAATTTTATTAAAATATCAAAATTATTAAATAGTGTTATAAAATAAATTTTAATAATTTATAAAGGATATTTTTTCTTATTTATCCATGCTATAATCTAATCGGTGATAATATGAAAACAATAAAAGTTGTAGCCGCAATTATTAAAAAAGATGACAAAATACTAATTGCGCAACGTTTAAAAGGTGAATTTGCAGGACAATGGGAATTTCCTGGAGGAAAAATAGAAGAAGGTGAACATCCAGAAGAAGCATTAATACGTGAAATAATGGAAGAAATGGAGCTAGAAATATCAATCAATGAATATCTTATGACTGCTGAATATGATTATCCTAACTTTCATTTAAGTATGGATTGCTATATTTGTTCACTTAAAACAGATATCATTCAATTACACGATCATTCAGCTATTCAATGGATATCAATAAAAGATAATATAAAAAACATCAACTGGATTCCAGCTGATATTCAAATCATTGAAGCTTTACAAACTAAATTTAATTGATGTAGATACTTAGGCATCTACGTCTTTTTTTATTTCAACCTTATTTATGAACTCTTCGTATAAGTCAGCAGGTAATGTATATTCTAACTTCGTCTTTACAGTAATTGGTTGATTACCTTCAAACTCTTTCGCATCGACTCTTCCTAAATAAATATATGGCTGTACTACTCCATCAATTTGTTTAAACTTACGTACAAATAAGTGTAGGTTTATACCTCTTTCTTTATTATATATAATATTTTTCCCTTGTTCAGATTGCTGTTTTGTTTTATTTGGTGTTTGCCATTGAAAAAACTTTCTGCTGATAAATTTATCTTTATAATTAATCGATTCTTTAATATCACTTTCTTTATGTAAATCGACAAACAAAAAATATTCATTTCCTGATGTCATTAACCCACTCCCTCTAAATGATGAATGGATTTTTCTATAATTTGTTAATAGCGCTACTTCTTGCATAGAATATTGTGCATATAACTTTAAAAATGGTATTCCATAATACGCTTCTTCGAATTCTTTACGATATCTATTTAAACCATAATGTAAAATATCTAATATATACTCTTTCTTTTCTATATCACTTAATATTTCATGCATGATATCATTTAGTATTATATTTTTACCATCGAATACAGCCAATTGGTTCCATCTATTTTTTTGACTACTATCATAATAATTATAATTTAGTGTTTCCATAGCATGACAAACACTATCATTATCCACATACTCTATTACTTTTAATATGGATTGTTTGCACATATCTTCACTCATTTCTTTTTGAAATATTAAATCTAATAAAATTTGAAATTCATGTGGTCTTTTCAAGGGTAACATATCTGACAAGTATTTCATTGCTTTTATAAATTCTTGATCAGTAATCATTAATTTGAATATATTATCTTTTTCTACTTTTGATAAAAATTGGAGATATGTTCCTTCCTTACGTATAAATTTCATAGGATCTGGTGCACCTTCATATTTTATATAATCCATTAAATTCTTTGGTATCCTTCCTTGAAGTAGTGCTTTAAATGATAAATACTCTTCTTTTAAATATTTCATTGAATTAAAATTTTCATTTTCTAACTGACGTAATATGCGTTCTTTTGAAATCTTATCTAATTGAATAAATGTATCACCCGGTATGTTTGTAAAATCATTATTTACAGACACTTTTAAACTATCCTTATCATAATATCTACTACCTTTTAATGCTACTGCAATTAGAAATGCTCTATTATGATTACCTATAAAATCTAGCACTGTTAAGTATTCTTTATTTTTATATTTTCTTAATCCCCTACCCAATTGTTGAATAAAAATAATAGGTGAATTTGTAGGTCTTAACATTAATACTAAATTGACTGATGGGATATCTACCCCTTCATTAAAAATATCCACAGTAAAAATGACTTCTAATTCATCATGTTCATTTTCTAACCTTTGGATATACGTTTGGCGTTTTTCTGCTGAATCACTACCAGTCAAACAAACACTTGTTATCCCTCTTTTATTAAATTCATCACACATAAATTGTGCATGATCAATGTTTACACAAAATCCTAAACATTTTCTTTTCTCTCCATCAAAGCCATATAAATTCATTTGCTTAATAATATAATCTACACGTTGATTAAGTTTTAATGCTTTTGCTACAGATGTAATATCTTCAATATTTACTCCTTCTAAATTAACTTCTTCAATATCTGCAATCCCAAAATAATGAAAAGGTACAACCAACTCTTCTTCCATTGCATCATGAAGTCTTACTTCAATCGCAACATTATTATCAAATAATTCATAAATATCTGCTTTATCGCAACGTTCAGGTGTCGCAGTCATTCCTAACAAAAATTTAGGTTGAAAATATTGTAATACTTTTAAATAAGTGTCCCCAGATGCATGATGTGCTTCATCAACTACAATATAATCAAACTCATCTCTATCAAACATGTCATAATAACGATGTAATGTCTGTATTGTGGAAAATAGATAATCCACATGATCTTCTTTCTTTTTCCCTGTCAAAAAACCAGTATGTAATTTCGAACCTATTACATTTTTAAAAGACTGTTCAGCTTTCATAAGAATTTCTTCTCTATGTACAATAAATAACATTTTTTTAGGTTTGTATTGTTTTACATCAAAGGCACTCATATATGTTTTTCCTGTTCCTGTCGCAGCTACCACCAATGCTCTTTTTTCACCATAACTACGCAACTTATGTAAATTGGATATAGCTCTTTGTTGCATACTATTTGGCTGTATTTCATAAGAGTATTTAAAATGTTGTATTTGTTTTTTTTGATTATGTTCTCTAATTGTTCGCAAAAATAACTCATATTCATTTAAGAAATCTTCACTTACTTCACTTAAATTATCCCAAATACTCATAAATTCATCCATTACATCTAAAATAAAAGGATCATCTCTTTTGGAAATAACTTTCACATTCCACTCTATATTGCTTTTTAATGCACTTGCAGTAATATTAGAAGAACCTATAATTACTTTAAAACAATCCTCATATTCAAATAAATATGCTTTGGAATGAAATCCTTTCTTTTTTACATCATCGTATACCTTCATATCTACATTTTCAAATGAATTAAGTTTCTTTAATGCTTTGGGATCAGAAAAATTTAGATATGTTGATGTAATAACTTTTCCACGAATACCCTTTTGATTTAATTCATCTAATAGCCTAACAAATAACTGTAAACCACTATAATTTATAAATGCCACATTAAAGTAAAATCTTTTACAAGTTTCTAATGAATTTTTTAACTCTTGAAACACTGTACTTTCATAATTATTTAATATTAATGTATTTCTTTCTTGAAGCATTTCTCATACCTCCCTGACTTTATTTTATACAATACCTTATTTTCTTTCATACGTAAATATTTTTATATTAAAAAGTATATATTTAATTTTTCAAGAAACCGGTCCCACAAAATACTTGACAAACTGATGTAAGCGTTTTATACTGAATATGTGGAAACGTTCCCATATCGGAACATTAGGAGGAATAAATTTATGATTCAAAAAGAAGAACGTTATCTTAAGATTTCCAAGGAAATAGTGGAATATGTTGGAGGTCTAGATAACATCCAAGGTGTTGCACACTGTGCAACTCGATTACGTATTGTTTTAAAAGACAATGATTTGCTACAAATGGAAAAAGTGGAAAACATTGACCTTGCGAAAGGTGCTTTCCTTGCAGGAGATCAACTACAAATCATTTTTGGTGCAGGTTTAGTAAATGATGTATATAAAGTATTCGCATCATATACACACATGGAAAATATGTCTTTAAGTGATGTGAAACAACAAAGTGCACAAAAACTAAACCCTCTACAAGCTGTGATTAAATCTTTATCCGATGTGTTTGTAGAAATTATGCCTGCAATTCTTGCAGCAGCATTACTATTAGGTTTAACTGGTGTATTAGGTAAATGGGATGTTGTGACAGACAACGATGCATTATACGCTATCAACAAATTGGCTTCTCTTGCATCGAATGGAATATTCTCAATCTTACCGATGGCAGTATGTTATTCTGCTACAAAACGTTATGGTGGTCGCCCTATTTTAGGTATTGTTGTTGGGGCTATCATGTTAGATGCTAGCTTAGCAAATGCTTATGATATTGGGAAAGAAGGCTTTAATCCTGAAGTATTAAATATCTTTGGTTTAAACATTGAACTTGTTGGATTCCAAGGTGGAATCATTATTGCCTTAATGATGGGATTCATTATCGCTAAATTAGACCAATACTTTGAAAGAAAAGTACCAGATGTTATCAAACTACTTGTTTCCCCTATGTTAACAGTATTCATTTCTACTGTATTATTATTTACTATCGTAGGTCCTGTTGGTCGTGAGCTAGGAAACATTATCACTGGTTCTTTAGTATGGATGACAAACAACTTAGGTCCTATCGGATACATGGCATTTGCGGGTTTACAACAAGTAATCGTGATTACTGGTCTTCACCATATTTTAGGTGCAGTAGAAGCAACATTAATCGCTGATACTGGAAGAAACTTCTTAAACCCTTTAATGTCTGTTGCGTTAATGGGACAAGGTGGAGCTGTTCTTGGTTATTTATTATTAAACTGGAAAAATGTGCGTACGCGTGAATTATGTATTCCAAGCTTCATTAGTACACTATTTGGAATTAGTGAACCTGCAATTTTTGGAATCAACTTACGCTACAAATTCCCTTTAATTGCTGGATGTATCGCTGGGGCAATTGCTGGGGCTTACTGTTACTTTACTGATTTAGCTGCCTTAGGTTTTGGGACAACTGCAGTACCAGGTATTGCGATTACTGATCCTAATGGAAATGGATACTTACACTACATTATTGCGCATATCATCGCATTAGGTGTTGGGATTGCTTTATGTTTTATCTTTGGAAAAGCACAAGTAAAGAAAGAAACTATAACTTTAGAAAATGATGAAACACAACCTACTGTTTCAAGTGTATCTTTAATTGCACCTATCCAAGGAACTGTAAAAAATGTAACTGCTTGTGATGATGCTGTTTTCTCTGCGGAAACTATGGGAAAAGGTATTGTGATTGAACCTACAAATGGTGATGTCATTGCTCCTGCGGATGCAACTGTTGAGTTTGTATTCCCTAGTAAACATGCGATTGGTTTAAAACTAAATGATGGTAGTAAAGTGTTAATTCACTGTGGTATTGATACAGTGAACTTAAATGGTGAAGGATTTGAAGTATACGTAAAAAAAGATCAAAAAATAACACAAGGGCAAAAGCTATCTACAATGGATTTAGCACTTATAAAATCAAAAGGATTTAGCACACAAACTATCATGGTTGTTACTGAAAAGACTGATCTTAAACAAGTAATCATTACTCCTGATCAAAAAGAGGTTCTTACAATCAAATAAAGAAAGGATTTATGCATATGTATACAAAACTAGATTATGTAAAAGAAGCAAAAAACCATTCTCAACTACGTGCATTGGTGGATAGTGACCCTTACCGTCTTCACTTCCACCTAATGCCTCCTACTGGATGGTTAAATGATCCAAATGGATTATGTGTATTTAATGGCACTACACATATTTATCATCAATACTCACCTTTTACTACTGGTTGGGGTATGAAAACGTGGGGACACTACACTACAAAAGATTGGGTACACTTTACAGAATGTGAACCTTTCTTATTCCCAGATATCAGAGAGGATAAAGATGGTGTATATAGTGGTTCTGCTTTTGTGAAAGATAATAAAATTCACTTTTTCTATACTGGAAATGTAAAACATTTAGATAAAGATTATGACTATGTAATGGATGGTCGTGAACAAAACACAATAGAAGTCATTTCTAATGATGGATTTACATATGGTGAAAAAATTTGTCATATGACTAATGATGATTACCCTACAGATATGAGTAAACATATACGTGATCCGAAAGTATTTGAAGTAAATGGTATTTGGTACATGATACTTGGTGCACGTAGTAATGCAGATAAAGGATGTGCTTTAATATATCGTTCTTTAGACTTTGCTTCATGGGAATATCATATGCGTATTGAAACAGAAGAACCATTTGGTTATATGTGGGAATGTCCTGATTTAATTCAATTAGATGGTAAATGGTTTTTAATTTGTTGTCCACAAGGGATTGCTCAACAAGGAATTGATTATGCGAATATCTATCAATGTGGATACTTTGCAATGGATTTAAATTTAGAAGAAAAAACATATAAGATTCATAAATTTTATGAACTAGATAGAGGCTTTGATATTTACGCAACACAAAGCTATCAAGATGAAAAAGGACGTATTATTTTACTTGCATGGATGGGAATACCTGATGCCGACTACCATAATGAGCCAACAGTAGAAAAAGGATGGCATCATGCATTAACTATGCCTAGAGTATTAACTACAAAAAATAATCGTATTATCCAACAACCCTTAGAAGAAATGCAAGCATTACGTACTTCTAGCCAGCATAAACAATTCCATCAACAAATAGAACTACCTGCTATGGATTGTTTTGAAGTAGAGTTAAACTTACAAAACTGCCAAGAACTTACAATTCAAATTGCACAAGATATTAAGTTAACATATCACCAACAAATCTTTACATTACAAATGGAAGAAAGTGGATGTGGGCGTACATCAAGAAGTGTAGCTTTAGAAAGCTTGCAACATGTGCACATCTTTGTAGATACAAGTTCTATCGAAGTATTCTTAAACTATGGTGAAGAAACTTTCACTACACGCTGTTATCGTAAAGATATTACATGTACAACATCTATCCAAACAAATACAATAGGTACTTGTACATGGCATACACTAGGTAGTTTTCAAATTGATCATCAATAGAATAGGAGAATCTTTATGAGTATTACGTATCTATCACAAGAAAAACGTTTCTTATTAGAAACGAATCATAGTAGTTATATTATGGAATTAGCACACCATGATTTTTTATCTCATGTATATTGGGGGAAAAAAATAACGAACTATCATGGTAGTAATAAAATATTATATCGTGATCGTGGATTTTGCCCCAACATTGAACCAAGTGATCGTACTTTCTCATTAGATACCTTACCACAAGAATATCCACAATATGGAAATGGTGATTATCGTCCATGTGCATATCAAGTAAAAAATGAACAAAATGAAACATTTAGTGATATTCGCTATGTTTCCCATGAAATTTATCAAGGAAAGCAACCGCTTCAACAACTTCCTTCTTCTTATGCAGATGAAAAAGATGTGGAAACACTTATCATCCATATGCAAGATAAAACTTTAGGACTTTCTATTGATTTGTATTATCATGTATTCCCTACTTGCGATGTCATCACAAGATATGCAAAATTTCATACAACACAACCATTAACCCTTACAAAAATGTTAAGTGCTAGTGTCGATTTTCGACGCGATGATTTTGACTTAGTAACAATGTATGGTGCACACAATAATGATCGTAACTTGGATCGACGTCCACTAACAAGTGCTACTACTGTTGTGGAAAGTATGCGAGGAGCTAGTTCTCCACATCAAACACCTTTCTTATGTTTATGTAACCATAATGCAGATGAACAACAAGGTGAAGTATATACGATGCAATTTGTATATAGTGGAAACTTCCACGGTAGTGTACATGTAGACCCATACCGCAATGTTCGTATGCAAATAGGTTTACAACCATTTGATTGTGAATGGCACTTATCACCAAACGAAATATTTGAAACACCCGAAGTTGTAATGACTTATACTGATCAAGGATTTAACCAAATGTCAAAACAGCTTCATACTTTTGTGAAACAGCACATCGTAAGAGGTATTTGGAAAGATAAACAACGTCCTATCTTATTTAATAGCTGGGAAAGTTTATACTTTGATATTCGTGAAGATAAGTTACTAGAAATTGCCGATACTGCCGCTGATTTAGGAATTGAATTATTTGTCTTAGACGATGGGTGGTTTAAAGGTAGAAATGATGATAACTCATCTTTAGGTGATTGGGTTTGTGATACAAAAAAACTTCCTCATGGAATTGCTTGGTTAAGTGAACAAATTCATCAACGTGGTATGCAGTTTGGAATATGGGTAGAGCCTGAAATGATATCAGAAGATAGTGACTTATATCGTACTCATCCAGAATATGCTTTACAAATAAAAGATAGAGAGCATGTCATTGGAAGAGGACAACTTGTGTTAGACTTAACATCATCTAACGTACGTGATTATGTAGTAGAAAGTATCTGTAATGTATTACGCAGTGCAAAAATTGAATATGTAAAATGGGATATGAACCGTCATTTAACAAATATTGGTTCTTTATTCTTAGAAACTAAACATCAAAGAGAAACTGCACATCGCTATATGTTAGGTGTTTATGATATTATGCAACGTATCACTCAACAATTCCCTGATATTTTATTTGAAAGTTGTAGTAGTGGTGGTGGTCGTTTTGATTTAGGTATGCTATGTTATATGCCACAAACTTGGACAAGTGATAATACAGATGCCATTTGCCGTACAAAAATACAGTATGCAACAAGTTATATGATGCCTGCAATTACAATGGGATCTCATGTATCTGTATGCCCAAACCATCAAACAGGACGTATAACGCCAATGTCTACAAGATTTGCGGTTGCGATGAGTGGGCGCTTAGGCTATGAATTAGACCTTACAAAAATACATGAAGATGAAATTCCATTAGTGAAACAACAAATTGCACTATATAAACAATATCGCCCATTGGTACAACACGGTACGATGTATCGTTTAAAAAATCCTTTTACAGGTAATGAAGGCGCATGGTGTTTTGTGAATGATAAGAATGTTTTAGCAATCTACATAAAAACATTAAGTGAACCTGCTGCCCCATTTAGAATATTACGTCTACAAGGATTAGAAGAAGATGCATTATACCAACTAAATCATGGTGATGTATATAGTGGTAGTGAATTAATGTATGCAGGCATTTCTATTCCAAATACAAAAGAAGATTTCCACAGTGAAGTTTGGTATTTCACTAAACTATAATTCTTATCTTGTATGATTGTCAAAAAACCTTAACTATTTTATAATGTTAGTAGTTGAGGTTTACAATATGAAAAAAAATTTAACAATTACAAATATTGCCCAAATGGCAGGGGTTGGAAAAAGTACAGTATCTAGATATTTTAATGGTGGTTATGTGAAAGAATCTACCAAGGAGAAAATACAAAAAGTAATTGATGAACATCACTATCAACCAAATGCTTTTGCACGATTAAAAGCAAAAAAAAGTCATATTATCGGTGTTATTGCACCTTGTTTAGATTCCTCTGTTGCATCTCGTGTTTTAATGGGAATTGATGAAGTATTACAAGCGCAAGGCTATACTTCCCTTATTATTAACACAAATCATGATAGTGCTCAAGAATTAAAAAGTATGACATCTTTATATCGTATGAAAGTCGATGGTATCATTATAAACGCTACAGTTGTGACTGATGAACATAATACACTTGCGAAACAATTTGATATCCCAGTAATTTTTATTGGGCAACGATATACACAAGGTGTATCTATCATCAATGATGATACTGGTGCTGGTGTTTTTCTTACTGACTATCTTATCAAAAAAGGACATCAAGATGTATTAGTTGTCACAGTAGATGAACAAGATGAAGCCGTTGGAATCATTAGAAAACAAGCGATATGTGATACTTTAGATAAACATCATATATCATATCGTACTTGTATTAGTGATTATAGTTTCACATTATCAAAAACTGTCATTAAAGATGCATTACAATCACATTTACCATCTGTTATCTTATGTTCTAGTACCAAACAACTACTTGCTAGCTATCATTGCGTCAAAGAATTAGGACTACGTATACCAGAAGATATCTCTATATGTGGTTTTGGAGGTTATGAATATAGTGAAGTATTATCTCCATCCTTAACTTCTATTCAATTTGATGCGAAATTATCAGGAAATGTAGGGGCAAAAACAATGCTTTCTATGATCAATGAAGAAGATGTAGAAACAACACAAATGATTCCTTTTGAATTTCATGAAGGAAATAGTGTATTAGATAAAATGAAAGGGTGAAATGATATGAAACGATTAGTCGCAATTGGTGAGGCTTTAATAGACTTTATCCCAAATAAAAAAGGACAACGCTTAAAAGATGTAGAATCTTTTAGAAGAGTTGCAGGTGGTGCACCTGCCAATGTTGCAGGAGCAGTCGCAAAGTTAGGTGGTCAAGCAACATTTTTAACGGCATTAGGTCAAGATGCCTTTGGAGATTATATTATTGAATCTTTAAAGGAAAGCAATATTCATACAGATGCTATTACACGTCTACAAGATTATGATACTTCCCTAGCCTTTGTATCATTAGCAGATGATGGAAACAGAGATTTTAAATTTTATCGTAGAACAGCTGCCGACTTGCAGTTTTCCCCAGAAAATATCCCTCATGATATTTTAAATAATGCTGGATTTATCCACTTTTGTAGTGTGGACTTAGTAGAAAGCCCAATGAAACAAGCACATAAAAAATTAATTGATATGGCTTTACAAAACAATGTGTATGTTAGTTTTGACCCTAACTTACGATTAAGTTTATGGGATGATCATGAAGCCTTAAAACAAACGGTAAATGAATTTTTACCACTGGCACATGTGGTAAAAATAAGTGATGAAGAACTAGAATTTATTACTGGATATACTTCTATTGAAGAAGCATTACCTACTCTTATGCAAGGTAACACAGAAATGGTCATTTACACAAAGGGCAAAGATGGTGCTTCTTTATACCGTAAAGATGAACATATCTTCGTGGAAGGAAATACTGTTGATGTTGTGGATACAACAGGTGCAGGAGATAGCTTTATTGGTTCATTCCTATACTACATACTAAAAGAAGATACAGACTTATCCACAATTTCTAGTGAAACTTTAAAATCTTGTTTATACCATGCCAATGCTTATGCAGCATGTACAACTACAAGAGAAGGTGCATTAGCATCTATGGCAAATCAAGAAGAGTTTCAAACATTTTTAACAACAATAAAATAATAAACAAGTTACACAAAAAAACCATGTCACTATAACGATATAAATAGACATGGTATTTTTTATTATACATTAGAATTTTATTCTCTGTTTAATCTATTAATATGTATCATCAAAAACGACATTTCTTCATCTGTAATAAGCTTTTTATACTTATCGTATAAATAATGTTTTACTTTATTTGCAACTTCACTTTCTAGCACATATCTTTTTTTATGTTGTAGATAAAAATTTTCGTCATTATCTTCCAACATTTTATTTGTAAAAAAAACGCTCTACAAAAAATCTAACATGAGTTACAAACCGAACATAATGTATACTGTCTTTACTCAAATCTTTATTTAATGCATACTGAACGATATGCACAATATCTCCTATAAGTTTCACGTATCTAGCACTATCATACTCTAGATTATCTGTTGCTTGCGCATTCACTAAATGAAATGCAATATTCACTGCTTCTTCTTCAGGTAAATGTATATGCATTGTATGATTGATAATTTCCAAACATTTTAACGCAACATCTTATTCTTTTGTATAAAAACTTTGAATTTCCCAACTTAATCTATTCGTTATCATCATTTTTTTATGATATCTTTCTATCGCAAAATTCAAATGATCTGCAAGTACAAAATAAACATTGTCATTAAAGTCCGTCTGCAATATATTTTTCGCTGTTTTTAATACTTGGCTTGTTAAGTTTAATACATCTTGTGAAATCGCACTTAACAATTCTATTACTTGTCTTGATTTATCATGTGTAATCGGAATAAACAATTGACATTGCTCAAAATTCACATTAATTTCTTGACCAGCCTTACGTCCATATCCTATTCCCTTTTCCAATAAAATAAACTCTTTTTGTTCATCATCTTCTGTTAAAACTACACTGGAATTTAATACTTTTTTAATTCTGGTCATACAATTCCTCCTATTCAAAATCAATACTATTATGTTCTATTACTTTTTTATACCAATAAAATGAATCTTTTCTATATCTATTATATGTTCCATTTCCATAATCATCGATGTCTACATAAACAAAACCATATCTTTTAGAAATTTGTTTCGTTGATTCACTAATTAAATCAATACAAGCCCATGATGTATATCCCATTAACTCTACACCATCTTCTACTATCGCATCTAACATACATTTAAAATGTTCTTTTAAATATGCAATACGATATTGATCATGTATTTTACCATTTTCTAATTTATCTTTTGCTCCTAAACCATTTTCCACAATAAATAACGGCTTGCGATAACGATCATATAAATCAACCATAGAAATACGTAATCCAATTGGATCTATCTGCCATCCCCATTCACTTGATGCTAAATAAGGATTTTTTAATCCCATTACTGTATTTCCTGCTGTTTTCTCAATTCCTGTTTCATCTTCTGCTACACAACTTGACATATAGTAACTAAAAGATACAAAATCAACAGGATATTTTTTCATGATTTCATCATCACCTTCTTCTTTATGAATGTGAATACCATGATTTTTATAATAGCTTAGTAAATATACTGGATACTCTCCAAATACTTGTGTATCTGAATATGCATATATATTTCTCATTTTTTGTTGTGCTTTTAAAATATCTTCTGGTTTACATGTCATTGGATAATAAGATAATTTTGTGATCATACATCCAACTTTTGCGTTAGGGATGATTTCATGACATATTTTAGTAGCCAATGCACTTGCGACAAATTGATGATGCATCGCTTGGTAACAAACTTCTTCAAAATTTTTTCCTGGGAATCTATCTTTAATTAAACCACCTGTTGTATATGGATGACGTATAATACTATCAATCTCATTAAACGTTAACCAATATCTTACTTTATGCTTATATCGCTCACAAATCGTTTTTACATATCTTTCAAAAAATGTAATTACTTCTCGTGAATACCAACCATCATAATTTAATACTAAATTTAATGGTGGTTCATAATGAGACATTGTGACCAATGGTTCAATCCCATATTTCAATAATTCATCAAATACATCATCATAAAATTTTAATCCTTCTTCATTTGGTTGTTCATCATCACCATTAGGGAAGATTCTACTCCACGCAATTGACATACGGAATACTTTAAAGCCCATTTCAGCAAGTAAAGCGATATCTTCTTTATAGCGGTGGTAAAAATCACTTCCATGTCTTTTTGGATAATTTACAAGATCTTCTGGATGCGCCAATGCTTCTTCTATATCTTTTGTAGTAATTTCATTATGTTTTTCATAGTTTTGTACATCTACATTAAATTTAGCACGTGCTGCATCAGATACACACCATCCTTTTCCTCCTTCATTCCATCCACCTTCAAACTGATTGGCTGCTGTTGCGCCTCCCCATAAAAAACCGTCTGGAAACTTTCTCATACTTATTTATCCTCACTTTCTATCGTTATAATAGTATCATCTTTTGTAACATTTTGCTTATGATAGTTTTTAAATTTACATATTGATGTGAAAATCATCATAGTTGTAGTATCATATCCAAGTTCTTTTATTTTATTTAAATCAAAACTTACTAAAACATCTCCTTTTTTAACTTTCTGTCCTGCTTCTACATGTGTTGTGAAGTATTTACCTTTTAAATTTACCGTTTCTAATCCAATGTGAAATAGTATTTCTTTATGATTACTTGTTTCTAGTCCCAATGCATGTTTTGTCTCAAAAATCATTTTTACTGTTGCATCACATGGTGCATATACATAACCTGTTTTAGGAAGAAATGCTACACCATCACCTAATGTTTTCGTAGAAAACATACTATCTTTTACTTCTTCTAAAGAAATTTGTTTCCCTTCGATTGGACTACTTAACACTAAATAATTTTCTTCTTTATCTATTGTATCCTCTTTCCAAATAATATAAGTAAAAACAAAAGATAGTACGAATGCCAATACAAATCCTAAAATACCATAGATTAAGTTATAACTATTATTTGAATCAATGAACATTGTAATATTTGCTAGCCCAGGTCCTGCTACTACAAAACTTTTTAATCCAAAAAAACCAACAACTCCACCTGTAATAAAAGAACTTGCGACAATACTATATAAAACTTTTTTATGTAATAATGTAATTCCATATAAGGCTGGTTCTGTGATTCCCATTAACGCAGATATACCAGCTGATGCAGCAACTGATTTTAACTGTTTATCTTTTGCTTTTAATGCGACCGCAAAGCATGCACCAGATTC
>CAJFOG010000192.1 GCA_904395785.1 uncultured Eubacterium sp.
ACCACATATAATACTTACAAAACATATAACAGCCGTGATTAATATGGAAAAGAAAGAAAAGATTATGCTTAGCACACTGAAAGAGGTAGATACAATGCCGTTTGATAATGATGCAATAGCATATTTTTTTATTTCATTTATCATAGTTTTATACGATACAGTAAATACTGTACTTTCTCCTTTGTCTTTAATTTTAGGTTTCAAAAGTAATTATGTCAAGTTTTTATAGTATATGACTATTTTAATTATGTACTATTCTAATATAATGAAATGAAAAAATACTTTTATTAAGACATATAACATGGTAATATATAGGAGACGTAAAGGAGGATTTTACATGAAAAATACATTACGTATACATGAAGAAATTTCAAAAAATATAGTTGCTAAAAAGCATATGCATACAAAACTTACATATTTTTGTGAATCACAAGAAGATGTAAAGGCATTAACAGATAATATTACGCGTGTTTTAACTCGCCATTTAGGTGATACGACACTTGCGAAAATTACATATGAATATTACCCATCAGAAAATAAAGTAGAAGTAGAAGTTATTGAACATTAATGAAAAAAGATTAGATTCTTGTATGGAACTAATCTTTTTTATTTTTCATAAATAAGTAACTTATGAAAAAATATGATATCTTAACCATAGCATAAAGAATAAATGTTAAGGTTAGATAGAAGGAGAAAATTTATGAGTCGATTAGGGATCTTACTTCCATTATCTTGTTTACCATCGCATTATGGAATTGGGGATATGGGTGATTATGCTTATACTTTCTTACGTATATTACAGCGTAATCATATTCGTTATTGGTATATCAATGGCTTACATGAAGAAAGAAGTCTTACTTATGAAAAATCTTATTATGCTGGAAATCCTATTTATATTAGTTTAGATGAATTGGTTAGTATGAAATTATTAAGGAGAAGTGAATTAAGACATTTTCATAAGTTTTCAGTAAATGTGTTATATGATGATATTTTACATTTTAAGAATATGTATTATATAAAAGCATTTCAAAGGTTTCAAAAATGGGAGCAAAGAAAAAAACAAGAGTATAATCAATTTTGTGAACAGCATTGGGTAAGGGCTTATGCGAAATATGGTATTGATGATTTAGATGAAGAAGAAATAGCGTATAGGATATTTTTACAATATATTTATGATGTACAATGGAGGAATTTAAAGCAGTATGCGAATGATTTAGGGATAAAACTTATGGTGGATTTATATTTTCAAAAACAAGGATTTGATAAAGACTATGTTAAGTTATATCAAGGGGAAAAGAAACTATATGTATATCAAACATTATTAACTTACTTGTGTGAGCGATATGATATTGTATATTGTAAAGGGAAGATAGATTTAGTGGAGTATATGTATATAAAAGATGCGTTATATAATATGATAGAAAAAGAAAAGCAAATTTTATTTGATAAAGATGTAAACATATTTAACTTTACAAAACAACAAACATCTAGGTGGTTTTGTACAAGTGATTATGAAAAGGGTTCTTTAATGTATCAATATTGTAAGTTAGAATATAAAGATAAAGTAAGAATGAAAAGAGTATTACAAACATTAGAAACAAAGAATAAGAAGTTTTCTCATAAGGTAATCTTATGGGGGATGAAACAAAAGCATGAGATTTTTTTTGTTGCATTATGGGATGTTATACATATGAAAGTAAAGCTACATGAAGATAATATTACGTTTAGGTTTACAAAAGTATCTCAAATAAAGAAAGTAATGGAAGTGTTAGAAGAGTTAATTATGTCAACGAAAGATATTTTATAATGGCAGTGACAAAACCAATAAACAAACAGGGTGTGATATCCTTAAAAAGGAAAAAGGAGGTAAGTCGTATGCAGATGTGTTTTATATGTGATAAGGTGTATGATGAATCAGAATATGTCTATTGCCCTTATTGTTCAGGGGAATTGAGTGAAGATGATGATGGCATCATGGAAGAGGAGGAAGATGTATGAGTGATAGATTTCCTGATGTTGATTGGTTTTGTGATAGATGTGATGCGTATTTAAATATACAACCAGGGTTTGATGATCATAAATATATATGGAAATGTAGTGAATGTGGTTTTAAAAATAGCATCTCTTCAGATAATATTGAATATGAAGAAGATGTAAAAAATTATCGTAGCCATATAAGTAGATGGATAAAGTAACGAAATATTGATTGATACATAACAAGAGGTGATATAAATGAATAATTTAAGTAAAGAAATTAAGCAATTATTAAATCAAAAGATAAGTGCTGCTGAAATAACAAGAATATTAAAGGAAATTGGTGAAGGAGATATGCAGAAAGGTTTAAATGTACTTGCAAGTTACTTTGAAAATAATGGGATGAAAATAGGAGGACAGAAAGGTTTTGTAGTGGGTACTGTAATAGGTTTAAGTAGCGTTACAATAGGGGGAGTAGTTTATTTGGTGAATAAATGTAAAAGGAATAAGAAATTAAAAGCAGATGGTGAAAAAATATATGAAGCTTTAAAAGAAGCAGTTACGGAAGAAGACTAAAATAATTTATAAATTCATTATATATAAAAGATAGGTACCTTTTGGTACCTATCTTTTATATACCATATTGAGGATAAAGTATGATGATAGTATAATAAATGCGTATAAGAATATGGAGGAGTAAGAGTAATGAATAAACAACAACTTGCGAATAAGATATGGGAATCTGCGAATAAGATGCGTTCAAAAATTGAAGCAAATGAATATAAAGATTATATTTTAGGTTTTATTTTTTATAAATATTTATCAGATCAAGAATTAAAATATTTAAAAGAGTCAGGTTTTAGTCGTGATGATATAAAAAACCTAACCGAGGAGGATCAAGAAACTTTTGAATATGTACAAAAAAATTTAGGATATTGTATTACCTATCCTCATTTATTTTCAACATGGATTGAAAAAGGAAGAGATTTTGATGTTTCAGATGTTAGAGATGCATTATCTGCATTTAATAGATCGATAGATAAGTCTTATAAAAAAGTGTTTGATAAGGTATTTGATACATTACAAACTGGATTAAGTAAGTTAGGAGATAATTCTAAATCACAAACAAGGGTGATTAGTGGATTACTTCAATTAATTAGAGAAATTCCAATGAATGGAAAACAAGATTATGATGTGATAGGCTTTATTTATGAATATTTAATAAGTCAATTTGCAGCAAATGCTGGTAAAAAAGCAGGAGAGTTTTATACGCCTCATGAAGTATCTATTGTAATGTCAGAAATAGTTGCAGAACATTTAAAAGATAGAAAAGATATTAAAATTTATGATCCAACAAGTGGATCAGGATCTTTATTAATTAATATAGGGAAAAGTATTTCTAAGTTTACATCGGATGAAGGAGGCATTCAATATTACGCTCAAGAATTAAAAGAAAATACATATAATCTTACGAGAATGAATTTAGTGATGAGAGGAATTAAACCAGGTAATATTATCACAAGAAATGGTGATACATTGGAAGAAGATTGGCCATATTTTGATGAACAAAAACCAGAAGAATATGCACCATTATATGTAGATGCAGTTGTATCAAATCCACCATATTCTCAAGCATGGGAACCTACAAACAAAGAGCATGATCCAAGATATTCTCGTTTTGGATTAGCACCAAAAGGAAAAGCAGATTATGCATTTTTACTTCATGATTTATATCATTTAAAACCAAATGGTATCATGACAATCGTATTACCTCATGGAGTATTATTTCGAGGAAATGAAGAAGGGGAGATTCGAAAAAATCTAATTGAATATAATCATATTGATGCGATTATAGGACTACCTGCCAATATTTTCTTTGGAACAGGAATACCAACGATTATTATGGTATTAAAACAAAAAAGAGAACATACAGATATTTTATTTGTAGATGCTTCTAAAGGGTTTATGAAAGAAGGAAAAAATAATAAATTAAGAGCATGTGATATTAAAAAAATTGTAGATACTGTTGTGAAAAGAGAAAATATAGACAAATTTTCAAGAGTAGTTAGTAGAGAAGAAATTAGAAATAATGATTATAACTTAAATATTCCACGTTATGTAGATTCTTCACAACCAAGTGAAAACTGGGATATTTATGCAACGATGTATGGTGGGATACCTGTATCAGAAATTAATGAATTAGATAAGTATTGGAATGCATTTCCAACGTTAAAACAAGCAATATTTACAAAAAGTGAGATACCATATGTACATCTTGGAGTAGAAGATATTAAACAAGCAATTGAACAACATGAAGATGTTGTAAAATTTAAAACGATGTTCCAACAAGTATTTGAAGATTTTCCAACTTATCTTGAGAAAGAATGGATAGAACGTATGGAAGAAGTGGAAATAGAAAAATCAGAAAATAGAATAAGTGAAGAAATATTTGTCCGGTTAAAACAAATACCGTTAATTGATAAATATGAAGCATATCAGTTATTAGCTGAAGAATGGATAGCTATTTCTACAGATTTAGAAATTATACAAACAGAAGGATTTGAAGCATTAAGAAAAGTAAATCCTAATCTGATTATAAAAAAGAAAGATGGAAAAGAACAAGAAGTACAAGATGGATGGATAGGAAATGTTATACCATTTGATTTAGTACAACAAGATATATTATCAACACAATACCATGCCTTAAAAGAAAAAGAACATAGACTATCACAAATACCTTCACTATATGAAGAACTAATAGATACATTAAGTGAAGAAGAAAAAGAAAGTGAAATACTAAATGAAAATAATGATGCATTCATAAATAAAGAAGTAACAAAAAAATTAAAAGAATTACGAAAAGAAAACATAGAGAATAAAGAATTTATTGAAAAATTAGAAAAATATGAACAATTAGCAAATGAAGAAAAAGAATTAAAAAAAGCTATAAAACAAGAATCAGCACAATTACATATGTTAACAAAAGAAACAATTGAAACATTATCAGATGAATTAGTATATAAATTATTATATAAGAAATGGATAGATAAACTAATTCAAAGTTTACATCAATTACCAAATATGGTAGTAAACACTTTAGTAGCAAAAATACAAGCTTTACAGTCCAAATATGCGACAACATATTTTGAAATAGAAGCAGAAATACAAGAAACACAACGTAAATTAGTAAAAATGATAGATGAATTAGAAGGAAATGAGTATGATATGAAAGGCCTAAATGAATTTAAATCATTTTTGATGGGTGAATTCTATGAGTAAACATAAAAAACCATCCATACGCTTTAAAGGGTTCACAGAAGATTGGGAACAGCGTAAGTTAGGGGATGTTGTCAAAAAAATAACTCGTAATGACGCTGTATCGGAAGCCCCTATAATGATGATAACGGCAAATAATGGATTTATAGAACAATCTGAAAGGTATACTTTTAATAACGCTGGAGAAAGTCTGAAGAAATATATTCTTCTAGAAAAGGGAGAACTCGCTTACAACCATGGAGCCTCCAAGTTACGTCCATATGGTTCTTGTTTTGCACTGACAACGGTTGAGAAAGCTAGAATTCCCTTTGTTTATCACTGTTTTTCTGCTGAAAATCAAAATTCAGATTTTATGTCGATAGAGCTAAATAGTTCTAAAATTGAAAATCAACTTCGTAAGATTGTATCATCAGGTGCAAGAATGGACGGCTTGTTAAATATCTCGTTTGATGAATATGTTTCCGTGTCTATTCTATTACCAGAGATTGAGGAGCAGGATCGGATAGCTAACTTATTTTGCCAGTTAGACCACCTTATCACCCTTCATCAGCGTAAGTATGACCAATTAGTGAAAGTTAAGAAATCTATGTTGGAAAAAATGTTCCCTCGAAATGACAAGCAAATTCC
>CAJFOG010000193.1 GCA_904395785.1 uncultured Eubacterium sp.
AGAACTGGCAAAAGAGGCAATAAAGCAAATTCAAGAGAAACAGTATGGTGTGAATATGAAAGGAAACGTTATTTATATTGGAATGGTACATTATCATAAAGATGTGGATATTGAGTGGTATAGTTTATAAATCTAAAAAAACCAATGTGAATCAATAGATGATTACATTGGTTTTTGTTTATATAGTGTTTATTGTGCTTTTAGAATGTATAGACGAGATAAGTAATCTCCTTCATTAACTTGCATGTTTCTTTCACCAGCAGATGCATCAGATGTCATTAAACCTACATTCATTAATTCATCTCCATAACATGTGTAGTCATGTAATGAAATATGGTAGTTTTTCTCTGGATCTAATCCTAA
The DNA here is from genome assembly GCA_904395785.1 of uncultured Eubacterium sp. Classification (GTDB taxonomy): domain Bacteria; phylum Bacillota_I; class Bacilli_A; order Erysipelotrichales; family Erysipelotrichaceae; genus Amedibacterium. The sequence continues at coordinate 364 of CAJFOG010000193.1, forward strand.
TAATTTTACTCTACGGTAAGCTACGTTAACTTCTTGAAGAGGTCGATAGTATCCAACAATCGCAGTATTTTTATCTGGTGATACAACCATCCATATCGTTTCATTACCTTCAAACGGGCTTTTTAAGCGATAAAAGTTACCAAATTGGAATAATTCACGATATTCTTTCATGAAGTTTACTTGTGTTTTTACAATTTCTTTTTCTTCATCAGATAATTTATTTAAATCTAATTCATAACCAAATGTTCCAAAGTACGCCACATTTGCACGTGTTTCAATTGGAGTGTTTCTACATACTTGATGGTTAGGGATTGCGGATACATGTGCTCCCATACTTGATACAGGGAATACCATAGATGTTCCATATTGAATTTTTAAACGTTCAATTGCATCACTGTCATCACTTGTCCAACATTGTGGAGCATAGTATAACATACCTGCATCAAATCTAGCTCCACCACTTGCGCATGATTCAAATAAGATATTAGGGAATTTTTCAATTAATCTCTCATATAAACGATATACTCCTAAAATATATTCATGCATTACACGACCTTGTTGTTTTGCAGAGTGTGCAGTAGAGTATACTTCACTCATTGCTCTATTCATATCCCATTTAATATAATCAATGTTTGCTTCACCGATTACTTTTTCCATCATGTTATAAATGTAATCTACTACTTCAGGGTTAGAGAAGTCTAAGATATATTGACATCTACCATGACTAGAATGTCTATTCGGTGTTTCTAATGTCCATTCTGGATGTGTACGATATAAGTCAGAATCTTTATTTACCATTTCAGGCTCAAACCATAACCCAAATTGTAATCCTAAATCATGAATTCTTTTTGCAAGTCCAGTAATTCCATTTGGTAATTTTTCTAAGTTTGGATACCAATCACCTAGTCCTGCTAAGTCATTATTTCTTTTTCCAAACCATCCATCATCTAAAACAAATAATTCCATTCCAAGTTCTTTCGCAGTTGTAGCGATTGAAACAATTTTATCTTCATCGAAATCGAAGTACGTACCTTCCCAGTTATTTACTAAGATAGGACGTGTTTTATCACGATGAACACCTCTTGCAAGTCTTGTACGGTATAATTGATGGTATGTGTTAGACATTCCATTTAGTCCTTCATTACTATATACCATAACAACTTCAGGTGTTTGGAATTCTTCTTTTGGAGCTAAATCCCAAGTGAAATTTTGAGGATGTATACCCATAGATACACGTGTTGTATCATAAGCACTTACATCAGCTTGGGCGATAAAGTTTCCACTATACACAAAGCTGAATCCATAAACTTCTCCACTATATTCGCCACAGTTTTCTCTTTTCAACGCTAAGAAAGGACTAAAGTTATTTCCAGAATGACCTTTCATAGAGTAAATAGATTGAATACCGTGTTCTAATTTTCTAGTTTTCACATAACGCTCTCTTGACCATGCTCCTGTTAGTTCTAACATTTCATAATCCATGTCAGGAAAATCAACAACAGCACTCATCATATGGTCTAATTGTAGTTCTTGTTTACCATGATTCACAATATGAGCATTTCTACAAATAATTGGTAAATCTTTATATAATGTATAACTTAATGTTAGTTTGGCATCGATAACTTTATCGTATAAATATACGAGTAACGTTTCTGCTTCATCATCATGTTCTACATATGTTGCAGGTAAGTTTTTAAGTTTAGGCTTTCCTTTGATAATTTCATAACCTTCATATTGGAAGTCTAAAATTCTACTTCCATTTTCTTGTAGGATATCAATAGCACCAAAACGCATATCACCACTACCATATACTGGATATTCTTGTTTAATATGTTCTAGAGAGAATCCACGATCAAAGTCAAATGCACATACAGCCATTGCACGTGGTTCAATTTCTAATAAGTGATCAAAATTGTCTCTATCTCTAATTGCTTTACCGTAATATAATTGTCCTAATTGACCATTACGCATAACATGGAAAATGTAACTTACATGTTGATTGTGAATGTGAAATGTTTTAGATTCCTTATGAAATTGTATTGACATATTCTTCCTCCTCATCAAAAGCTAGTGTGTCGACTTCTTCACCTTCAATAACATCTTCACTAGCAACTTGTCCAGTTCTTCTTAAAGATAAAATATTCATTATACGTTGAATATATGCACGATCTAATTTATATAAACGTTTATATAACACATAACTTACCACAACAATGATTAAAGGCAATGCAATCATTAAAATTCTCATACCTAATAATGTAGAATCAGCCTGTGTTTCACTATTTGGAATATAACCAGTTAAGTCTAATGCAAATCCCGTAAACAACGTACCTATTGCGGATGTGAATTTTACTAATAAAGTTTGTAAAGAGAAAATTACAGATTCATTTCTTGTTCCTAACTTATATTCCCCATAGTCAACAACATCCGCTAATACAACAGTCACAATACCTGTTTGAATACCTCCACCTAATTGCCATAAGATACCAGAAATAGCAGTTAATATAGGGTTTTCAGGAGCAAAGTAACCAACAGCCCAAAGCATAAATAAACCAGCCATTGCGATAGCGATTGCGACAAAATATGTTTGTTTTTTATTTAATTTTTTGGAAATTATTGGGAATAGCATTAATCCTCCCATACATGCGAATGCACCAAACATAGCAAACATGGAGAACATTCCTTCATTTCCAACAACATATTTAAAATAGTATAATTGCACACTTCCAATACATTGCCCTGCAAAATTCCAAGTTAAAATAACAATGATTGCGACTAATAATTGATCGTTGTTACGAATAACATGCCAAATATCTTTAAAAGAAATTTTTTCAGCTTTAGCTGTTTCATTGACACGGTCAGCAGATTTCACATTCAAACAAGTGATTCCTATTGTTACAATAAAAACAATTACAATTAGCCAAGCAAAATTAGTATAACCAGCTTGTACATCACCTTTACCTAAGAAATTCATTATTTGTAAACCAAATCCACTAATAAGTAATGAACCACCGATAGCTGCGAAAATTCTAGGAATAATCGCGATTTTGTCTCTTTCTACAGGATCATTTGTTAAGTTAGGTAACATTGACCAATAAGGGATATCCATAATTGTATATGTCATACCCCATAATACATACATGACTGAAGCAAAGATATATAATGGTGTACCTGATAAACCCCAATTTGTAAACATGACAATTAATACTACTGAATTTAATAATGTACCAATGACTAACCAAGGTCTAAATTTTCCCCATCTTGAACGTGTATTATCTACAATCATTCCCATTCCTAAATCATTAATTGCATCCCAAAATTTTGCGAAAAAGAATAAAGTTCCAACAAAACTAGCAGCTAAACCTAATACATCTGTAAAATAGATCATACAGTACGTAAAAATAATACCACAAGCCATATCTTTTCCAATAGCACCTAAACCATAAGAGTATTTTTCAATAAATGACAATTTTTTATTTTCCATCTTACTTATCTCCTTTCTACGGTAATGAACTCTTCATTTGCATTTACATTTCCATATTTCGTAACAGTAAAGTCTTTACGATGTAAGTTTGTGAATACAAATGGTGTAGCATCAATACAGTTATGATTTTTTATTACCTCAGAGTCAAAAGTTAAAAGTAAGTCACCCTGTTTTACTTTCTGATTTTGTTTGATTTTTACATCAAATCCTTTTCCTTTTAACTGATTTGTTTCCAAACCTACGTGAATTAAACATTCAATACCATTACCTTTTAGTGCAATCGCATGTTTAGATTCAAAAACAAATTCTATAGTGGCATCAAATGGTGCATATACTTCATGTTTAGTAGGGAAGATGACAACTCCCTCACCAGTCATACCTTTTGAAAATACTTCATCAGGACAGTATTCTAATGGACTTACTCTTCCTGATATTGGACAGAATACTTTAACCTTTTTACTTAATAAACCCATAGTCATATCCTCCTCAAAAAATGAAAGCGCTTATCACAAAGTCATTATAGCATTCACTAAGAAATTGAAAAGTAAGTGATGTTAAGTAAATATGTTTAAATGTTAAAAATAAATGTAAGGGGTTAACATTTGGTTATATATTATGACAAATAGATATAAAAAAAAGAGTATAACACCCTTTATGTTAGATTTCATGAGGATCTTTATCGCGTACTTTTTCTTTCTTTTGAAAGTACTGTTTACGGAAATCTTTTGGAGAACATCCCATAAATTTATGAAAAGCTTTTGAAAAAGATAATTGACTACTATAACCACAAGAGTATGCAATTTGTTTGATACTAAGTTTTGTATTGACTAATAGATCTTCAGCTTGATGCATACGATAACGTATAATAAATTCTTGTGGGGATAAATTTAAATTTTGTTTAAATAAAGTAGTTAAATAACTACGATTAATACATAGGTAATCTGCAATTTCTTGTACAGATATTAAGTTTTGAAAGTTATTGCGAATATATTCAATAGCTTTGGAAACATAGGAATGATCAGATACTTCTTGTTGTTCCTCATAAGGAATTGCAGCAGACTTTGTAAGAAAATAAAAGAAATGAAATAGTTGTGCTTGAATGTATAATTCATTACTATAAGATAGCTTAAAATGCGCAAGCATTGATATGATGATTTCTCGTATTTCATCAATGTAGTTACAATGTAAAATAGGGTGATCTTCAGTTAAATTACATTTTTCAAGATACTGCTTCGCTTTTGTACCATCAAATCCAATCCAAGCATAGGCCCATGGATTATCTTGTGATGCTTGGTAAAATGTAGTTACATCAGGTACGATTAAAAAAGCATCCCCAGGTTTTATCGTATATATTTTATCTTTGATATGAAATTCACCTTGTCCAGATAAACAAACATGAATTAAATAATGTTGGCGAAAAGCAGGACCAAATGAGTAATTTGGTTGGCATTGCATCAATCCACAAAAACGAACATGAAGTTCTTCAAATAAGATATTTTCTATTTCTAATGATGAATACATAAACATTACCTCCCCTAACATGTTATCGCTTGCTTAGTATAACATGGTTTTATAATTTTGATAATAAATTATTAGAGTATTCTTTTATATCTAAGCATTGTATAATGAAATTAGGTGATGTATGATGAAAGAAATCGATGTAGTGTGTGGTGTGATTATAAAAGATAAAAAAGTTTTAATTGCACAACGAAAAAGTGTGGAACGTGATGGCATTTGGGAATTTGCCGGTGGAAAAGTAGAGAAAAACGAATGTAGAGAAGATGCAGTTGTTCGAGAATTATATGAGGAGTTAGGGTTACAAACGCAAGTAGTAAAGCATTTGTGTACAATATATGATCAAAGAGAACAAGTACGTATACGTGTTGATGCATATCATATGCAGTATATGAGTGGAAACATACATTTGGTTGCCCATTATCAAGCAAAATGGGTAAGTATGGATGAATTGGATATGTATATGTTTGAAAGGGCAGATAGTCCAATCATAGAACTGGTGAAAGAGCAGTTAAGGAGTGATATATTATGAGAATGTTAAATGAACAAAAAGTAATGAGAGATCCAATTCATGGTTATATTCATGTAGATTTACAAGTAGTATGGGACTGTATCAATGCGAAAGAAATGCAAAGGTTAAGAAGAATTCATCAGTTAGGTGGAGATTATTTTGTTTATCATACAGCGGAGCATTCTCGTTTTGCCCATTCATTAGGTGTATATGAGATTGTGCGTCGTATGTTAGAAGAAGTACAAAGCTTATCAGATTATGTAAGTGCGTATGAAAAAATGGCAGTAATGTTGGCTGGGTTACTTCATGATTTAGGGCATGGTCCTTTTTCTCATGCCTTCGAAGAAATTAGTAAAAAGCGTCATGAAGAATATACAGTATCTATGATACTAGATGAAACTGGGGATATTTATCAAGCTTTGGTTAAGGAACATCCTCGTTTACCACAAGATGTCGTAAGCATTATTCAATATCGCTATAAAAAAGAATGTTTAAATCAATTGATTAGTGGTCAATTAGATGCAGATAGAATGGACTATCTATTAAGAGATGCGTATTTTACAGGAACAGATTATGGAAGATTTGATTTAAAACGTATTATGCGTACGATGCGTTTACATGATGGAAAGATTGTGGTAAAGGACAGTGGAATGCAAAGTGTAGAAGACTATGTAATGGCTAGATATCATATGTATTGGCAAGTATATTTACATCCAGTCGCAAGAAGCTATGAGAAAATATTAGTGGCGTTATTTAGAAGAATGAAAACAGTATATCAAACAGATCCACAGTTACTACAAGAAGTGAAAATGTTTCATCCCTTTTTAAAAGAGGAAGTTGCAGATCAAACAGCATTGTTTCGTTTAGATGATTGTGCAACGTTATATGGTTTTTCGTGTTTACAAGAAAATGAAGATCCTATAATTGCAGATTTGGCAAAGCGTTTAGTGAATCGTAAATTATTTGTGTATGAAACGATAAAAGATAATAAGCAAGTAGAAGATATTAAACATCGCGTATCTAAACAAGGGTATGATCTTACGTATTATGTACATGTTGATATGATTTCGCAGCGACCATATGCGCCTTATAGTGGGAAAAATGAAAAGGATGCTGTATGGATTTTAAAAGAGGATGGAACTGTGATTGCGTTAGAAGATGCGAGTGTGATTGTACAGGCACTTATTCATGCGAAAGTTAGGAAAGATCAAAAAATATTTTATCCAGAAAGCCTATAAGGGGCTTTTTCTATTTAGTTGTTTAAACAAAAAGGAACTGTCCATAATAAGCAACATCCAAAAGATGTTCTGTAAAGAATCTTTCAATGGAAAAAATTTTTATGTAATTTTTTTATATTTTGATTTTTTTGTATATTGAATCGTATATAACAGTAGAGGAGATGATGAATATGGAAGTAAAGGAGTTACATCAAATTATAGAATCAGAAGATAAGGATGGAACAATTGGACAAAAGGATTATTGGCAAGAGTTATGGAGTTATTTTGTAGAGGAAAGTGGTGCAGATTATCATGGGATGGAGGTAAAGGATGCCTTACCTAGATTGATTAGTGAATTAAATTATCGTAAGCGTAGGCGTTTATCAAATTGTACAGAGATAGGTGTTAATATACGGAAAGGAGATATTTGTTTTATTGATTATGGTTCTGCATATGTTAATGAAATTGGGTATCAACACTTTGGGTTGATTATTACTATTTTTCATAATAAGGCATTTGTTGTGCCAATGAGTGGAAATAGTGGTGCATATCGTCATGCATACTGTAAAGAGAATCCAAAAGGAAAGCGACATTTGATGCGTCTTGGGAAAATTAAAGGAATGAATAAAGAGTCAGTATTGTTCATTAATGATGCAAAGTGGATCAATACAGCAAGGATTATAGATGTGAAAGCACATTTGGACCATCAAAGTGAATTGTTTATGGAAATTAAGGAACGTGTGAAAAAATGTTTAGACTAGTGTTTGCTCAGACAAATTGTGACAGAATATGAACTTCTTCTTACGTATAATCGACGTTAGAAAGAGGTGGTTCTGCTTGGAGAAAGCATATTTGAAGAAAGAAGGGCATCGATTTACGCTACAAATAGCAGATGTATTATGTGCAACATTCGCATTATTTATAGGACTACTAGAAGGACCTTTTTTGTCGATGTTTATATATTTATTTTTTGTACATTCTTATTTGCGTAGTAAAAAAGAAGCAGGTATTACAATGTTTGTATTACTGTTTAGTATGCTTGTGAGAAATATCATAGATGTATATTTTTATGCCTTAGGTTTTTCTTTCTTTTTTATGTTAGTGTATTTGGCAAAAGTGTGGAATAAAAATTTATATGTATGGATACCATATATGGTTGCGACTATTGTAATACCTTTTACATTTAAAGAAAGGCTGTTGTATCCCTATTGGTATGTGCTTGTATTTGTATCATTTTTACTAAGTAAAGAGATGATGATGAATTTTGTGTGGATACAAAATTCATATGTTGTTTCTCAACCTATATTTGCATGTTTGACTCTTGTGTTTACGCTTTTTTTAGCACAGTTAATGCCTGCGTGGTATGAAAGTATCATAGTTCTTGGGTTTATTCTATGTGCAAGGTTTTGTCGTGTTTCAATTGTTGTGTTGTTTACTTTTGCATTTTATATGGTATTAGAAAATATGTCGCCTATATGGTTAGGAATTCCATTACTTATATCAATCTTTTATGATAAAAAGTTTATAGGTGTTGTGTGTCTTTTGTTGTTTGGGTTGATGTTTGTACATGATTACACATCATTATTATATGTGGTGTTTGGTATGTTTATGTTTATGATTCCTTGGCAAGTACAGGGGTTTATTTATCAAGAACAAGTATTTACGCATCAAGATCCACGATTGCCAAAAGAAAATATTATGAGGCGACAAATGCAAAATTATGCAGCGATTTTTACATCCTTGGCACAATATTATGAAGAGGTGCATCAAATGGGGGCACAATTACTTCATCAAATGGGTGAGGCTTTTTTGTATCAGGCAGAAGAACTTTTTAAAAATGATGTAGGTGGTTATGATGAAGAGCGATTAAAGAAAGCTTTAGAAGGGTATCAATTTGATGTAGATATGTTGGAAATTGATGAATTTAAAGAAGGTTGTATTTGTATTCGTATGTCAATTACAAATATAAGAAGAGGGGAAATACATATGACTTTATTGCCTTTAATTGAGGCATTATTGCAAAGAAAATTAGAAGTTAGTGAACTAATTCGGAAAAGGTTTGTGCAAGGGTTTCATATTGTTTTAAAAGATCATACGCCTTTTCGTATCGATGTATGTGCAGATAGTTTGGCGAATTCTTATACTTCTAGTGGAGATACTTATTCTATTTTTAAGTTTCGGCAAAGTTTAGTATGTATGATTAGTGATGGGATGGGGAATGGAGAAAAAGCGGCGCAAAGCTCTCAATTAATTGGTGGAATTTTTCAGAAGATGATGGTAAGTGGATTAGCACAAGATAGTGCGATTCGCTGTATTAACCAGCTTGTACAAGGGGATACATTTGCGACAATGGATGTGCTTTGTTTCAATCAGGCAAAAGGGGTTGCGTATATTTCAAAATCTGCAGCATGTCCGACATATTTATTAAGGAATCATAAATTGTTTGAGGTAAGTGGAAATTCTCTGCCTGTGGGTATTGTGTCTCAGATTCAACCAGATTGTTTTGAGATTGCGTTACAGCAAGGGGATGAATTTATTATGATGAGTGATGGGGTACAACTACACGAAATTTATACTTGGATATCAAAACGTGAAGGAATTGAGTTAAAAGAAGATATGCAAGTATTATTGTCGATATTAAAACAGACAGAAAGAGAAGATGATTCGACAATTATTATTGCGAAAGTGCAAGAAATTATGGGATAAAATAGGAAATTGTGTATATATATTCAAAAAACCACAAGGCAGGTTGCATTCGTCTGCCTTGTTTTGTATAATAGCAGGCATGAATGTAGAAAGATTAAGACAGTTTAGTTGTGTAGTAATTGGGGTTAGTGGTGGACCAGACTCCATGGCATTATTAGATATGTGTAGAAAACAACAATTACATATTGTTGTAGCACATATGAATTATCAAAAACGTAATAGTGCAGATCGTGATGAGAAAATTGTGCAAGATTACTGTGAAAAATATGGCATACAATGTGAAATAGTGAAACAAACTAAAGAAGGGAAAGGTAATTTTCAAGCGTTTGCCAGAGAAGAGCGATATCTTTTCTATGAGCAACTTTTACACAAATATGAAGCAACATGTGTGTTGTTAGCACATCATTTAGACGACCATATCGAGACATATTTGATGCAGAAACAAAGAAATAGTTTAGTATCTTATTATGGAATAAGTGAAGATACAATAGTGTATCGATGTCGTATTGTTCGTCCATTATTGCACATGACAAAATCAGATTTAGAACAATATTGTCATTTACATCATGTTCCATATGGAATTGATGAAAGTAATCTAAGTGATGATTATACGAGAAATCAAATTCGACATACAATTGTTGAGCCTATGAGTAGAGAAGAAAAACAATTGATGTGTAAAACAATAGATTTAGAAAATATACAAAGACAAAGTGTTATTATGGAAAGTGAACAGTTTTTATCGAACTGGGATTTTTCAGTGGCGTCTCTTTTAAAATTAAAAGCAGATGTTATGTATCAGTGTATAAGTTCTTGGGTATTCGAAACTTGTAAGATACGCTTATCTAATAAAGAATTATCTATCATTCATGATCTTATGAAGAAAGGGAAACATTGGAGTAGAGATATTAAGCAAACATATGTAATTTATGAGGAGTATGGAACGTTGTGGATTGATGATAAACAACCATCTACATATGCATATACACTTCATGATAAAAAAGAACTACAAACACCATATTTTCAAGTAGCGATGGATGGAACATCTGTAGAAGCAGTTACTTTAAGTGAAGACGATTTTCCATTGATGATTCGCAATGTAAAACAAGGAGATAGTATACAAATGCGTTTTGGTACAAAGAAAGTTCATCGTTGGTTTATTGATCGAAAAATTCCAAAATATTATAGAAAACGATGGCCAGTTGTTGAGAATGTTAAGAAAGAAATTGTTTTAATTCCTGGAATTGGGTGCGATATGAAACATTTTTCTAACAATCCGAGCATATTTGTGGTAAAATAGGGATTAGCGTTATTAGGAGGATTAACCATGCTTAATGTAGTGGAAAAAGTATTAGTTACACAAGAAGAAATTGTGAAAAGAAGTATTGAGTTAGGAAAGGAAATCACTGAAGATTATAAACAAGCAAATGAAATTCCGCTTGTCGTAGGTTTATTAAAAGGTAGTGTACCTTTTATGGCTGAGCTTATGAAACATATTGACTTAGATTTTCAGTTTGATTTTATGGATGTATCTAGTTATGAAGGTACAGAATCTATTGGTGATATTCGAATTATGAAAGATTTGGATATATCAGTAAAAGGATTATCTATTTTATTAGTAGAAGATATTGTAGACACTGGAAGAACTTTAAAAGAAGTAAGACGTATGTTATTGAATAAAGGAGCAAAAGAAGTAAAAATTGTTTCTTTATTAGATAAACCTGAACGTCGTGTAGTAGAAGTAGATGCTGATTATGTTGGGTTTACAATTCCAAATGAATTTGTGATTGGATTTGGATTAGATTATAATCAAAAATATCGTAACCTACCTTATGTAGGGGTATTAAAAAAAGAAATATATACAGAAGAGTAAAGCTCTGCGTTAAGCAGAAAGGAGGACATTGTGTATGAATAATAAAAAGGTGATAAGTTTTTTACCGTATGTTTTAGTTCTATCTATTTTAGTACTACTGATTACATTTGGTAGTGGAAGTGGGACAACTGTATTTAACTATAACGAATTTAGTGCAAAAGCTGAAAAAATGACATTTAAAGAAGTAAATATGTCTGTTGGCTCAACAGTAGTTGGTGTAAGCGGAACATATGATAAAGATGGAAAAGCTACTAGTTTTACGGTAAGTATCCCAAAAACTGATGAAAACATTGCTTGGTTAAGTGATTTATTTGCGAAAAATACATCTACAAAAGTAAATGTACTAGATGCGAATCGAGAATCTTTATTAGAAATGTTTTTAAAAAACTTCCTACCATTCTTACTATTGGCAGGAGTAGCTGTATTCTTATTTTCTAAAATGAATGCAGGAGGAAGTAATAAAGCATTTGAATTTAGTAAATCAAGAGCTAAAATTGAAGGAAATATTAAAGTTCGTTTCAAAGATGTAGCAGGTTGCGATGAAGAAAAAGAAGAAGTAAAAGAAATTATTGATTATTTAAAAGATCCTAAACGATTTACAGATATGGGGGCACGCATACCAAAAGGTATGTTAATGGTTGGTCCTCCAGGAACAGGGAAAACATTATTAGCGAAAGCTGTAGCAGGAGAAGCAGATGTGCCATTCTTCTCTATTAGTGGATCTGATTTTGTGGAAATGTTTGTAGGTACAGGTGCAAGTCGTGTACGTGATATGTTTAAAAAAGCGAAACAAACAGCTCCTTGTATTGTGTTTATTGATGAAATTGATGCAGTTGGTAGACAGCGTGGAGCTGGTATGGGTGGAGGAAATGATGAGCGTGAGCAAACATTGAACCAGTTGCTTGTGGAAATGGATGGTATGGGTGAAAATAAAGGTATTGTGATTATTGCCGCTACTAACCGTCCAGATGTATTAGACCCTGCCTTATTACGTAGTGGTCGTTTCGATCGTCAGATAACAGTAAATTTACCAGATAAAAAAGGTAGATTTGAAATTTTAAAAGTACATGCAAGAAATAAAAAACTTGCAGATGAAATTAGCTTAGAAAATTTAGCAAAACGTACACCAGGTTTTTCAGGTGCAGATTTAGAAAACGTATTGAACGAAGGAGCTATTTTAGCGGTACGTGATAAACGTAAAATTATTACTATGGCAGATTTAGATGAGGCTATTGACCGCGTTATGATGGGACCAGCAAAAAAATCTAAAAAATACTCTGATGAAGAAAAAAGATTAGTTGCATACCATGAAGCAGGTCATGCAGTAATCGGTCTTAAACTTAAAAATGCAGATAAAGTAGAAAAAGTAACAATTATTCCTAGAGGACAAGCAGGTGGATATAACTTAATGACACCAGAAGAAGAAAAAATGTTCCCAACAAAAGCAGACTTTATGGCACAGATTACAGGGTTAATGGGTGGTCGTGTTGCGGAAGATGTAATGTTTAAAGAAATTTCAGCAGGAGCAAGTAATGATATTCAAAAAGCTACTAAAATTGCGAAAGCAATGGTTAGAAGTTGGGGTATGTCTAGTTTAGGCCCAATTCAGTATGATGATGGTACTGGAAATGTCTTTTTAGGAAGAGATTATGGAAGTGGAAGTAACTACTCAGGTGAAATAGCATACGAGATTGATAAAGAAATTAGAAAAATTATCAATGAATGTTATGATAAAGCAAAAGAAATTATCGAAAAACATAAAGATTTATTAACGTTAATTGCAGAAACTTTAATAGAAGAAGAAACAATTACAAGTGAACAAATTAATAATTTAGTTGAGTATGGAAATATTCATGGTCCTAAAAAAGAAGAATTTGACGAAGAAACTAAAGAAGAGGAAACTACTGTATCTAATGAACAACCTGAAGTAGAAGAAGTAAAAAAAGATACGGTAGCAGAAGAAAGTATTAATGAAGCATTAGCGGAACTAACAAAACAAAATGATTAATACAGCAATGAGCACCTAATAGGATGATTTCTATTAGGTGTTTATTCATATAAGAGTTATAGTAAATAAAAAAACAATAGATAAGTTAGAATTAAAT
>CAJFOG010000194.1 GCA_904395785.1 uncultured Eubacterium sp.
CACAATTCAAGATGAATAGTTACAATATGAATTATGAAAAAAAACTTCTGAATAGGAAGTTGTTTTCGCTATGTTTGCATAACGGATATATTATTCAAAATTATTATAATGGAGTATAAAAAAGCTGTGGCTTTCAGAGAAATTTCAAAATCTCTTACTCGTCACAGCCCCTTAGTCTTTTGTTAGCAATGAAAGGTTATCGATATATTCACTTTCAAAGGCAAGTTTCTTTTCAGCATCGTTTGTATATTTTTTTACTAATGCACTAGATTTAATAACTGGTTGTAATGTACCAGCACCAGCAACACATCCTCCAGGACATGCCATACCTTCTAATAAATAGCCATCACGTTTTCCAGCTTTTGCCATCATTAACATTGTACGACAGTTTCTTAAACCTTCAGCAGCCTCAATTTTAACATCCATATCAGGATGTTCTTTTTGAATACATTGTTTTACTGCATTCGCAACACCACCACTTACAGCAAATCCACGACCATTTGCAGTACCTTCATTAAATGGCTCATCAACTGTTGCTTGTTCAAGGTTTATACCTTTTGCCTCAAACATTCCCATAACTTCTTCAAAAGTTAAGACAAAGTCAATATCACTTCTTACACTTTTACGACTAGCTTCTAATTTTTTTGCAGCACAAGGTCCAATAAATACGACTTTTGCATCAGGATTTTCTTTTTTAATTAATCGTCCAGTTAATACCATTGGAGTCAATGCCATAGAAATATATGGTTTAAAGTCAGGGAATAATTTTTTCGCCATTACAGACCATGCTGGACAACAAGATGTAGCCATAAATGGTTGTTTTTCTGGAACTTTACTTAAGAAGTCTTCAGCTTCTTCTACAGTACATAAGTCTGCACCAATTGCAACTTCTACTACATCAGCAAATCCTAAATCTTTTAAAGCGCCTTTTACTTTTTCAGGTGTTACAGTTGCCCCAAATTGACCAACAAATGCAGGTGCGATTGCCGCAATTACTTTTTTTCCTGTTTTCATTGCGTGAATCGTTTGGAAAATTTGCCCTTTATCAACAATTGCACCAAAAGGACAGTTTACTAAACACATTCCACAAGAAACACATTTATCATAATCAATGTCTGCATGTCCATTTTCATCAGTTCCAATCGCATCCATCCCACAACTTACTGCACAAGGACGTTCCATTTTGTTAATTGCATTATATGGACATACATCAGCACAACGACCACATTTAATACATTTTTCTTGGTCAATGAATGATTTTCCATTCACGATGCTTACACAATCTTTTGGACAAACTTCAACACAAGGGTGTGCTAAACAACCTTGACATGTATCTGTTACAACTACTTTTTTATCAGGGCAAGAATTGCATGCAAATTTAATAATATTAATTAGTGGATCATCATAATATTTTTCTGCAATTGCACTTTCCTCAATTCCTTCACTTAAAGGAGCATGTTCATCCATTTGACGTAAAGGTAATCCAATACCCAAACGCAAACGTTCTCCTATAATTGCACGTTCAAGGAAGATACTATCCCTATACTTTGCATTTTCTCCCGGCAATATTTTAAATGGTAACTGCTCAACTTTTGTTGCATAGTCGCCTCCTTCATAGGCAAGACGAGCTATCTCTGTAAAAACCTTTCTTCGAATATCTGTTACTGAATTATAAATTCCTCTCATACTAACCAATCACCTCAAACTCTATTATACTGTAAAATTTTATAAATGAAAGTAAAAAATTAAAAAATTCACAAGAAATTTAGAATCGCTTCCAAAATTCTTTTAAAGTAAGAAATACTTGTTGAGGATTACTAATATAACAAACGTTTTGAAGATGTTTAGGTAATAATGAAAAATAAGCTGATTGTGTATAGCGATCATCGATAAACAGAATCATACCATAATCAGAAGAAGATCGAATAACCCTACCGGCGGCCTGTATCACTTTATTCATACCAGGTATTTTATATGCATAGGCATGCCCCATTTCATTTTTATTCTGAAAGTGATCTTTCATAAATTCCTGTAATGAAGTTATCATCGGTAGTCCGACTCCGATGATAATGGCACCGATTACTAAATTACCTTTCATATCGATACCTTCTGAAAAACTTCCACCAAGTACACAGAAAAAAACTTGCGTTTCCTGTCGGTATTCAAAAAGTAATAAAAATTCTTGTTTTTCATACTCAGTCATATTCGCTTTTTGCATGTGTACACGTATGGAAGGATAATGTGTAACGAATGTATCTTTTAATTGTTGCATATACGTATAACTTGAACAAAATATCATATAATTTCCTTGTTTGGCACTAATAGCTGCATAAATATATTGTATAAGTTCACCAAGTGATAAGTCTCGATGTTGATAGCGTATAGATAATTTTGTGTTCATAATAATTGCCATACGTGATGTATCATAACAATAAGGTAGTATGAGGTGTGGACAATCTTGTTTGGCTCCTAGTAGATCTTTATAATAGGATATAGGAGAAAGTGTTGCGGAAAAAAAGATTGCTGCATTTACTTTTGATAAGATAGCTTTTATAGAGTGTTTTGGATCTAAACAGATGATTTGAAGTTGCATATTATTTCCATGTTCAATCCAAAATATAAAATTTTCATCAAATATCTCATAAATACGTAAGAAATGTATTACTTCAAAATATAAATTTTGTAAAGGTTCTTCTATATGTTTTGGTAGCGGATTTTGTGATAATGTTTGATATTGTGTTAAAAATGTATCTAATAAATGTAGAAGCTGATCATCAATATCATCTAGTGCGGTATGCGATATAGGGTATGTTTCTTGTAGTTTTTTCATATACGATATAATAGAAGAAACAACTTCATATATGCTATGTTGATTATTAGGAAGTAAGTTTATAATATTTTGAAATGATGCTTGAGAAAGCGAGGTTGAGTACATGGTTCTAGCACGATCAACCAAATTATGAGCTTCATCTATTAAAAGAGTATGGTTAGTTTCTTGTTGTTGGAAGAAACGTTTTAAATATACTTTAGGATCAAAAACATAGTTATAGTCGGCAATAATTACATCCATATATAAAGATGCATCAAGACTTAATTCAAATGGGCATACTTGATGCTTGATTGCGAAAGATTGCAGGATGTCTTTTTGTATAAAATGTGTAGTATTTAAAAGGGAATAAAGAGCTTCTTTATTACGATGGTAGTAATTATTTGCATAAGGACAAATATTTGGATCACAATTTTTATCGTCTTGTAAGCATATTTTATCTTTCGCAATTAGATGAATAGATTTAAAAGTAAGTTGTTGTGTATATAATAATGTTAATGTATCACAAGCAGCTTTAGCAGTCGTATTTTTAGAACATAAATAAAAGATTTTATCTGTTTTTTGTTCACCAATCGCTTTTAAAGCAGGAAATAAAGTAGATATTGTTTTTCCAGTACCTGTAGGGGCTTGGACGAATAATGTTTCTTTATGTACGATGGTTTTATACACTGCAACAGCAAATTGACGTTGTCCATTACGATAGGATGGAAATGGGAATTGCAGTTGTTGAAGACTTTGAACACTTTGTTTTTGAATTTGCTGTTTTAATTTTGCCCATTTTACATACTCTTGAAGAGTATCATGATAAAAATCAGTCAATTCTTGTAATGTTTTATATTGATCAAATTGACGGATCTGTTTAGTTTCTATCTGATAATAAGTTAAACGGATGATGATTTCATCTAAATGATATTTTGTAGCATACATAAATCCATAACAATAAGCCTGTGCGAAGTGAACAAAATTTTCATCATGAATTTCTTGATAAGGTATAGAAGTTGTTTTAATTTCTTCTATGTATACTTGGTCTTGTATAGAAAAAATACCATCAGCGCGACCATCAATTATGAATGTGATATCATCTAATTCGTATTCATGAACTAGATATATCTCACTTTGATAAGTTGGATTATCGTTTTGTTGTAACATACGATGAATACGTCCTCCTAGTTGGGCACGTTCTATTGAGAATGATGTGTACATTAAGTGTCCAGATTGATAAACAAATTCTACTAGTTCACGTACGGATAGTTTACAAATATTCATAAAATCACCTACATGCGTTATTTTACTAGAAAAAAGAAAAAATACAATGAAGAAAAAGGAAGAGTCATGTATAATACTAGTGTTAGAAAGAAGTTGAGGTTATGAGAGAATTTAAGATTCAAGAAAATGATGCGAATCAAAGGGTAGATAAATTTATTGAAAAAACATTAAAAAAACTACCAAAAACATTAATGTATAAAAGTATAAGAAATAAAAAAATAAAAGTGAATCGTAAACGGTGTGAAATTTCACAAAGACTTCAAGTTGGAGATACTGTACAATGTTTTTTAGCTGAAGAATTTTTTGAAGATCAAGTCGATATATCGTTTTTATCTGTACCTTCACAATTAGATATTATTTATGAAGATCATAATATAGTAATTGTGAATAAGCCATCTGGTTTATTAGCCCATAAGGATGAAGAAGGTGTACAAGACACTTTGGCAGATCGCTTTTTACATTATTTATATGATAAAAAAGAATATGATCCATATCAATCACAAAGCTTTCGACCTGCATTATGCCATAGAATTGATAGAAATACGCAAGGAATTGTAATGATGGCCAAAAATGCACAAACATTACGTGATATGAATATGCATATAAAAGATAAAGACGTACATAAATATTATATGTGTATTGTTGAAAATACACCGACAAGAAAACAAGACAATCTTATATTATGGCATAAAAAAGGTGCAAATAATAAAGTAGAAGTCATCGCAAATCCAAAACAAGGATATCAAAAGATAGAAACAGCTTATCGTGTGTTAAAAACAAAACAAGCATATAGTTTGGTTGAAATACAATTAAAGACAGGCAAAAGTCATCAAATAAGAGCAGTGATGTCATACTTAGGTTGTCCATTATATGGCGATGTAAAGTATGGAGCAAAGAAAAATAAACGAAATGATTATCAAGCATTATGTGCATATAAAATATATTTTGCAATTCCTGATGAAAAACAAAGTAGTTTAAAATATTTAGATGGAAAGACATTGGAATTAGAACAGCATGACTTACAAGAACTATATCAATCATTATAGATGAAGATAGGGTATCATAAAAATACTCTATTTTTTATTTACCTTTAGAATAAAAAAGTGAAAAAAAGTAAAAAAAGGGGTTGCGAAAGAAGAAGTAATCTGTTATTATAGATGAGCACTGATGAAGTGAATAA
>CAJFOG010000195.1 GCA_904395785.1 uncultured Eubacterium sp.
CAACGATTACTACGGACCAGAGTTTTCTGTCAGTGAAGAATTATCTGGTGAAATTTACTCATTGATTGATGAATACGATATCTCTATTCCTGAAGACGTAATTGCCAAAGAAAACATACAAAATAAACAAAAACTAACTAGAGACCAACTTATTACAATAATTGGCATTATTGTTTCAGTTCTTATATTTGGAAAAGAGCAAGTAGATTTGTATTATTCATCAAAGCAAGATGAGAAACAGCACCAAGAAATCGTTGAAATTTTAAAAGAGATTAAAGATAATGATCATCATGACAAAACTTTTGAGAAAAACGAAGTCACAAATAAAAGTTCTATCGATGACAAATAACATCTTTTAATCTAAGGTTACTTTTGATATTTGTATTGCCGTACTTATATCAATGTAACCTTTTTATTTTATTAATAACAATTTTGTATTTATTCTGTTTTTTGCTATCCAATAATTCCAAAACTCTTGGTGCAAGACGTTCTATGATTTTTAAAGCTGTAACAGGATTTTTAAATAAGTCTATATTTTCTTCAATAAATTGATTAAATTCATCATATTTCTTTTTATTTTTTTTAAGAATTTTTTTAATTTCACCTAATTGTTTTTTATCTTTCATATAACCACCTCCTTTCTATACTTAAGAAAGCGCCTCATTAAATTTATTAACAAAGTAAATTTGTCCTTTTCCTGTTACTTTAGTTGTTTTAGTAATACGTACACTGCCATCAGGATTATTTACTGTCCTTTCTTTAATTTCCATCAGCTTCATATCCATGGATTTTTGAGTTGGCATATTGTAGTTTTCGCCTTTAGAACACAAGAAACCATTTTCTCTCATCCAAGCGAACAATCTATTTTGTCCTATCTTGTATCCATTTTGACTAATCAACTTAGCTAACTGTCCTATTAGAATAGAATCTTGACTTGCTGATACTGCGTCTGCAAATAGTGCTTTTGGTTTCATTTCACTATTTTCTAGTTTCAACGTCTTATTTACATCTTGCAATTCTGCAATCTGTCTATCTGCAAGTTGTAATGCTCTAGCCATGACCTTTTCAGGGCTATTCCATTCTTTTTCTAATTGAATAAAATATTGTCTTGCTTGCTTTCCTTTTTCATTACGTTGTAGCATTGAAATTTCTTTTGCCATGTCGATTGTGATTTGGTAATCAGTTGAAGGACGACCACCTTTTGGGTTTTGGACATTTTTGTCCATAACCTCAGCAAAATCTACATTAGATGTGAATCCATATTCACACATGCGACCAAACCATTTTTTGAACGGCGTTTCAATCTCTAAAAATTCATGCAATTCTTTTGCAGATAATGTCATTCTGTCGTTGTTCGTTGTTACTTTTAATAATTCATTCATTTGAATCATTCCTTTCTTCACTACATTTAAATCGTAGTTAATGAGTAAAAAATTTAATGTTTACGTGGTGAACACAACATTTCTTTCGGTATTTCATATATTTCAGCCATTTTATTATGTCTGTCCCATTGTGGTATCACTTGACCTTTTTCATAACCAATAAGTGTTTTTTCAGATATACCGATTAATTTAGCCGCATCTTTTTGTTTCAACCCTTTATTTACTCTAGCTGCTGCATAAGTAATGCGAAAATCCATTATGTTCATGGTATCACCTCCTTCGCACAAATAATATACTACAATTAAATCGTAGTTGTCAACGTTTTAATTGTAGTTTTTTTCTTTTATACTTGAAAAAACTTCAGTTTAAATGTACTATGGATATGGAGGAGGTGTAAATATGGGCAACGATTATAGAAATATCTTTACAAAAAACATCAACAGAATCATGAAAGAAAAAGGAAAAAAACCTGCTCAAATTGCAAAAGATTTAAATTATCCTTTATCGACTGTGTCGAGTTGGACTAACGGTAAAAGTTATCCTAGAGTTGATAAAATGCAAGAGTTAGCTGATTATCTTCATGTGAGTATGAAAGATCTAACAGATGAAAAAACAATTGATATTCACCAACCATTCACATCTTTAGATGATGCTATGCTATTCTTAATTAAATCCCCAGTTGCATCTGCATATGGTGGATATGACTTAGATAAAATGTCAGAAGAAGAAATTATAGACTTCGCTAATGAGTTATCTGGGATATTTAAAGTAATTGCTGAAAGAAGGAAAAAGTAATTTTTTTCCTTTTTTTTATTTTGTTACATATATAATGTAACAAAGCGGTTTATAATCTTAAGGCTTAATATAGGAGGGTTTTGTATTATGTGGTTTAAAGATATTTATGAAAAAGTAGAAGAATTTCAAGGATTGGATATTCATGAAATATTAGAACAATTAAATGTTGATGTTTTATATCATGATAATTTACCACTTGATAAGATGAGTATGTATGTAGATAAATGTATTTTAATCAATAACAGTTTATCAGAACAAATGGAAAGAAATACTCTATTACACGAAATAGGACATGCATTGTTTGACAAAGGGTGTTATTTAGCCAACCATCAAACAGAAGAAAATAATGCTAACTGGTTTATGTGTTTATTCTTAATATTTGAAGGTTTTTGGGAGTTTAATTACTTTGATGAATTTTTAATCTACGAGGGTGTTCCACCTAAAATTGCTCGGCAATTTAATGATAGAGTTTGGCAGTATAAAAGACAAGTAAAATTAGAACAAGAGTATTAAATAAAAGTCCAAGATATAATTTCTTGGATTTTTTTCACATAAAATATTTATTTTTGGTAAATTGAGATAAAATTATAATATGATTATGGCCTAGCTCCCTTGTCAATTTGGCAAGGGACATTTTTTTTAATTAAAAATCATTTAATACGTATTAAAAACACGTATTAAATATTGACAAAAGTATAAATCAGGCGTATAATATATACGTAGGAGGTTGATATGGCAAATTCTTTAAGAAAGGTGCTAAAAGAACTTTATAATGATGGTTGGTATGAAGTTCGACAAACTGGTTCTCATATGCAACTTAAACATCCTAGTAAAAGAGGATTGGTAACTGTACCAATACATGGTGGAGATATTGCTAAGGGAACATTACATAGCATCTATAAGCAGGCTGGGCTTAAATAAAA
>CAJFOG010000196.1 GCA_904395785.1 uncultured Eubacterium sp.
AAATAATAAAAAAATTTGAATAGTATACTGTAATCTACCCATACTATCTTTGTACAGGAGGTAGGTATAATGAATAAATGTATGATTGCAGCAACAGTAGGATTTTTAGTTGGTATGTATATAGGATACAGTAAAGAAGATGAAATTGAAGATTTTTGTCATCAGTCTAAACGTACAAAAAAGAAAATGAAAAGACAATATCATAAAACAATGAATCATCTTATGAACTGTATGGATTAAACCCTTATGGGTTTTTTCTTTTATGAAAGAAAAGTTAAGAGTATTAAGAGCATACTGTAAGCAATCCTTACCTATATTACTGTCAGTATTAATTTTTGTAGTAATTATGCAGTATTTATCTTTAATGGATTATGCATTATCTATTGTAAAAGCTATGTTACCGTTTGTAATGGGAGCTATTTTGGCATTTTTATTTCAACCTTTGGTTGATAGATTACATCATAAATACTCATATAAGGCTTCTGTAAGAATCGTATATTTAGGTGTGCTATGTATTCTTATTGTTTTACTTTTGATTTTATTGCCAATTTTGTATCAACAAATCATAGATTTGATGATATATGTACCTAATGTAGTAAGCACAATGCAAAATTGGCTACAACCATATATTAAAGATACAGATATGCTTTTAAAGTTTTCACAAACATATATTACTGA
The DNA here is from genome assembly GCA_904395785.1 of uncultured Eubacterium sp. Taxonomy (GTDB): domain Bacteria; phylum Bacillota_I; class Bacilli_A; order Erysipelotrichales; family Erysipelotrichaceae; genus Amedibacterium. Next base: position 679 of record CAJFOG010000196.1, read on the forward strand.
AGGATCTAATGCTGTTATTAAAATGTTACAAAATACACTTCAAACGTTTACATTTTATGCGATAGCATATATTACTGCTTTTTTTATTTCATCAGATATTGCGTTTTTTAAGCGAGTATGTAAAAAAATTGCACCGTCGATACAAACATTTGAAACTTTTTATTTAACAATGAGTAATATTGTTTATCAGTATATCAAAGGAACTTGCATAGACTTACTATTTATTAGTATAACTACAAGTATTGTGTTAGTTATTTTCCGATTTCCAAATTGGTTGATGTATGCAGTACTATTGGCACTATTTAATTTATTTCCTTATATTGGTGCAACCATTGGATTAGTTGTGATTGGATTTGCAGGATTAATCCATTTTGAACAGTTTCCGTGGATTGCATTTGGGACTATTTGGTTACTCCAACAACTAGAGGCCAATTTTATTCAGCCAATGATTTTTAATAAGACAATGAACGTTAGGCCATTACTAAATTTTGTATTTTTATTTATAGGGGAAGCATTATTTGGAATACCTGGTGTGATTTTTTCTCCGATACTAGCAGCGATTGCACAAATCGCATTTCGTAGTTGGTTACATGCAAGAGTTAAGCATACAGTAGGAGATTGGAATGATATATGGGTAGATTTTGATGTAGCAATGGAACAGGAGAAAAAGATGTATGATGCATCTTGAAGTTGAAGTAAAGTTTTGTTATAATGGAAAAGTAAAACGAAAATGAAGAAAAAGAGGAGTATTTAATATAGACTGCCAAAGAGAGGGAAATAACTGGTGAAAGTTTCCTGCAGAAACTGTTAAAGAAGGCTACTTTGGAGTTTTCACGTATCATCGGCGTTAACGATTTAAAGTGTGCTCTTTATTTGAGTGAACTAGGATGGTACCGCGTAAAAAGATTTTTACGTTCCTGGAAAGGAACGTTTTTTTATGTTTAGGAGGAATTTTATGAAGCAGTTAAGTGGTAACGAAATAAGACAACTATTTTTAGATTATTTTAAAAAACATGGACATATGATTGAACCAGGTGCTAGCCTTGTACCTCATAATGATCCTTCATTACTTTGGATTAATGCAGGGGTAGCTGCACTAAAAAAATATTTTGATGGGAGTGAAAAACCGCAAAGTCCTAGAATTGCGAATGCACAAAAATCTATTCGTACTAATGATATTGAAAATGTAGGAAAAACTGCGCGTCACCATACATTTTTTGAAATGTTAGGTAACTTTTCTATTGGAGATTACTTTAAAAAAGAAGCGATTATGTTTGCCTGGGAGTTTTTAACAAGTCCTGATTATATAGGTTTTGATAAAGACCGTTTATATATTACAGTATATAAAGATGATGAAGAAGCATACAATATTTGGATTCATGAATGTGGAGTAGACCCTTCACACTTATTAAAAACAGAAGGAAACTTCTGGCAAATAGGAGAAGGGCCTTGTGGGCCAGATACAGAAATTTTCTATGATCGTGGTGAAGCATATGATCCAGAAGGATTAGGAGAAAGAGCATTTTTTGAAGAATTAGAAAATGATCGCTATATCGAAGTATGGAATGTTGTTTTCTCTCAATATGATGCGAAAGATGGTGTGGATAGAAAAGATTATCAAGAACTTCCACAAAAAAATATAGATACTGGTATGGGGTTAGAGCGTTTAACATGTTTAATCCAAGATGGTGAAACAAACTTTGATACAGATTTATTCTTTCCAATTATTCACGCAACACAAGCCTACACAACTATGCCATATAGTGAAAGAGAAAATAAAATGGCATATCGTGTGATTGCAGACCATATTAGAACAGTAACATTCGCCTTAGCAGATGGAGCATTATTCTCTAATGAAGGTAGAGGATATGTATTACGCCGTGTATTACGCCGTGCTGTTAGATTTGGAAGAAAGTTAAAAATTGAAGGTGCGTTTATGTATCGTTTAGTACCGGTAGTTTATGAAATTATGAAAGACTACTATCCATACTTAGAAGAAAAATTAGATTACATCGCAAAACTAGTGAAAGCTGAGGAAGAGCGTTTCCATGCAACATTAGCAGATGGTGAAAAGTTATTACTAGAAGTAATGGAACAGAAAAAAGAAGTGAAATTAATTGATGGTAAAACAGCATTTAAATTATATGATACATATGGATTTCCATTAGAATTGACATTAGAAATTGCACAAGAACATCATTTTGAAATTGATAAACAAGGGTTTGATGAAGAAATGAAACAACAAAAAGAACGTGCAAGAAATGCAAGAGAAGATATCGGCTCTATGGGTTCTCAATCAGCTGACTTAATGAATTTCACACAAGAAAGTAAATTTATTGGTTACACACAATATGAATGTAATGCTAAAGTTATTGCGATATTTAAAGATGGTGTGAAGGTAGAAGAAGCATCAGATAGTGCAGATGTAATTTTTGATACAACTGTTTGCTACGCAGAAAGTGGTGGACAAGTTGGGGATCAAGGTACTTTTGAAGGAAATGCATCTGGAATAATTGTGAATACAGTAAAAGCTCCACATAAACAACATTTACATAAAGTAGAAGTAAATGATGGAGTATTATGTGTTGGTGATGAAGTAATATTAAAAATTAATAAAGAAAAACGTGAAATTATTACTAGAAACCACTCATGTACACACTTATTACAAAGTGCAATTAAAGCAGTAGTCGGAGATCATATCCAACAAGCAGGAAGTTTTGTAAGTGATGAATACTTAAGATTTGACTTTACACATTTTGAAAAAGTAAATGATGAACAGTTAAAACAGATTGAAATCTTTATTAATAAAGCAATTTCTCAAGCACATGCAGTCACAAAAGAAGAAATGCCAATTGAGGATGCGAAAAAAAGTGGGGCAACAGCGTTGTTTGATGAAAAATATGGAGATATCGTTCGTGTTGTTTCTATGGGAGATGTATCAAAAGAGTTCTGTGGTGGATGTCATGTGAATAACACATTAGAAATAGGTATTTGTAAAATTATTGGAGAAGAAAGTATTGGTTCTGGAGTTCGCCGTATTACAGCTAAGACCGGATTTGATGCTTATGAACAATTTGCTAGTGAAGAACAAATATTAAAAAATATTGCACAACACTTAAAGCTAAAAGGAATTGCGAATATAGAAGCAAAAGTTGTACAGTTGCTAGATGAAATGAATGCAATGAAAAAAGAGTTATCTTCTTTACAAAATGAAATGTTCATGTTGAAAGCAAAAGAATTGAAAAATGAAATGGTAACATGTAATGATTTACAATTGTTAATTAAACGCATGGATGGATTTGATGCGAAAGCATTGAAAGATATTGCTTCAGGATTAAAAGCTGATTATGAAAATTGTGTTGTATTCTTTGCATCTCATACAGATGATAAGGTTTCATTTGTTGCAGGAGCAGGAAAATCTGCATTATCAAAAGGTGTGCATTGTGGGGAGTTAGTAAAAGAAGCTGCACAAATTTGTGATGGAAAAGGTGGAGGACGTCCTGATTTAGCACAAGCAGGGGCAAAAGCTGCTGAAAAAATTGAGGAAGCATTAAACTTCATTAAAAATAAATTGTCTTAGTCTTTTCATTTGGATAAAAGTATTATAGAATAGAAGAAGATAAGCAAAGGAGGCATTTACATGAGAGATGTTACAGAAACTATGGCTTTTAAATCAGAGGATTTAAAAAGAGAAAATATCAAACATGTATTACGTGTTGTGAAACAGGCTTTAGATGAAAGAGGATATAACTCTGTGAATCAATTAGCTGGCTACCTTATAAGTAATGATCCTGCTTATATTTCTTCTCATAATAACGCAAGAACATTAATTCAAAGTGTAGAACGTTATGAGATAATTGAAGAGCTTGTAAGAGCATATTTGGAAGATGATAAGAAACAATGAGAGTATTAGGATTAGATTTAGGTAGTGTTACATTAGGTGTTAGTGTTAGTGATGCCTTAGGAATGATTGCAAGAGCGGTGGATACAATACGTTTTACAGAAGATGATTATGATGATGCATTACATAAACTTCAAAAATATATCAAAGAGTTTCAGGTTAAAACAGTTGTATTAGGACTTCCTAAGCATATGAATGGCGATGTTGGAATACGTGGTGAAATTAGTATATCTTTTAAAGAAAAACTAGAACAACAAGGGATTGAAGTGATTCTATGGGATGAAAGATTAACAACAGCTGCTGCACAACGTATTTTAATAGGTGCTGATGTATCACGTAAAAAAAGAAAAAAAGTTATTGATCAAATGGCAGCAGTTCAAATTTTACAAAGTTATTTAGATAGTAAATATTAGGGGCAATATTTGCCCCTTCACATTATAGGAGGATATAGGATGTTAGATTCAAATAGTTTATTTGTTACTGATGAAAACGGTAATGAAAAAAGAATGGAGATTTTATTTACATTTGAGGATGAAAGTAGAAATAAACAATATGTTGTTTTTACAGATCCAGAAGTAGAAAGTGATGAAGTATTTGCTTCTGCTTATGATGATCAAGGTCATTTACTTCCAGTAGAAAGTGATGAAGAATGGCAAATGATTGAAGAAGTTATCGGAGCTTTCCAGGATGAAGAAGAATAAAATAATCATTAGCATTTTAGTAGTTGTAATTATACTTTTACTTGGCTTTTTAGGTTGCTTTTGGTTTTACAAGGAAAATTTAAAAGCAGTATCTAATCAACAAGAAGAAGTAATTTTTGAAGTAAAACAAGGACAATTACAAGAAAGTGTTTTACAATCTTTGAAGGAAAACAATTTAATTCGTAATGTAGATATTGCAAAGCTTTATATAAAGTTACATGGTTTATCTGATATAAAGTATGGTATTTTTACATTAGATCGCTCTTGGGGGACAGAAAAAATAGTAGAAGCATTAAATGATGCTACTATGGCGAAACAAGATGAGGTTATGATAACCTTTAAAGAAGGTATGTGGGCAAAAGATATTGCAAAAGAATTAGAGAATAAATTAGGTGTTTCACAAAAAGAGTTACTATCATTATGGAATGATACAACATATTTGCAAACATTAATTAAAAAGTACGATTTCTTAACTGATGATATTTTACAAAATGAAACAAAAGTAAAGTTAGAAGGATTTTTATTTCCGGAAACATATGTATTTCGAAAAGATGCCTCTTTAAAAGAAATTACAGAAACATTTTTAGATCATTTCCAACTAGTATATGAACGTAATAAGGCAGA
>CAJFOG010000197.1 GCA_904395785.1 uncultured Eubacterium sp.
AAAATCGCTTGATCGGCAAACATTGTTTCAGGACGTGTTGTCGCAACAACTAATTTTTCTTTTGTTTCTACTACTTCATAATAAAAATGATACATTGCACCTTCTACTTCTTTATGGATTACCTCAATGTTAGATAATGCTGTTTTTGCTTCTGGATCCCAGTTAATAATACGTTCTCCACGATAAATCAATCCATCGTTATATAAATTTACAAATACGTTACGTACCGCTTCACTTAATCCTTCATCTAATGTAAAACGCTCTCTTGAATAATCTAATGATAATCCCATTTTCCCCCATTGTTTACGAATTGTTTGCGCATATTCTTCTTTCCATGCCCATGCATGTTCTAAAAACTTTTCACGTCCAATATCATAACGAGAAATCCCTTGTTGTTTTAAACGTTCATCAACTTTTGCCTGAGTTGCAATTCCTGCATGATCCATACCTGCTAACCATAACATATCATATCCTTGTAGACGTTTATAGCGAGCAATAATATCTTGTAGTGTTGTATCCCATGCATGTCCTAAATGTAATTTACCTGTAACATTTGGTGGAGGGATTACGATACAAAAAGGGTCTTTACTTTTGTCTCCTGCTGTAAAATATCCTTTCTCAATCCATGTTTGATAATGTTGTGCTTCTACTTCTAAATGATCATATTTTCCTGCTAATGTTTTCATTTATATTCCTCCAATCTATTTTTGATATGTAATAAATACGATTACTTGATGTTTGCTTACAAAAAGAGTGATGTTCATGAAATCCACATATATCTAAAAGCTTTCTCATACGTTGATTATCTATTCGACATTTAGCATAAATCGTATCGAAATGAAAATATGAAAATCCTATTTGTATGACTTTTAATAATACTTCTTTCATGATACCTTGTCCCCAATATAAAGGATGTAACATACATTCAAGATAAGCACAATTTTCTAAATGGTTATAAAAACATACTTGCCCAATCACCATCATCGTCTGCTTATCTTCAATACACCAACATTGCGGTTGTTTTTGCTGTTCATAGTTTAAATAAACATCTTGTATGTATACTATCATATCATCTATATCATATATGATAGGTAATTCCAAATATGTTTGCACAACTTCTTGTGACATGTACGCATATATATCACAAGCATCTGCTAACTCCATACCTCTAATTACACAACGTAATGTTTCTAATTCAGGAACACTATAGTTCATGCAATGACCTCCATGAAACAAAAAAAGCATCCAAACAAAGGACGCTTCACGTGGTACCACCTTATTTCTAGTAAATTACTAGCACTCTTCCTTGTAACGTAAGGGAAACGAATATTCTTACTATAAATTCAGAATATCTACTCCAAGACTACCTTCCATTTCCTTACGTGCTTTCTTCCACCAACCAAAAGCTCTCTATACCGATACAGAAATGTACTCCTTCTTTTCCTCGTATTTCTTATTCATTATACGCAATCATGCTTGATATTTCAATAGTTTTTATATCTTTCTTTCATGCTATAAATATAGTCATTTTCTTATCCATATCATAATTTTAAATATTCATATTAAATTTACCATTCGTAGAGATGATTAGATATATCTATTTTTTACTCTGCATTTGTAGGTGGTAATATCACTAACATTTTTGTTTCTAACGTACGATTATGGTTTCTTGACCTTAGTTCATTTACATCTACTTGATAACGTGATGCGATACTTTCATACGTATCTTGTGGCTGCGCAACAACCATACGATACGATGTATACGTAGTATTAGTATCTTCAAACAAATCTTCAAATGCTTCTTGACTTTGTATACTACTTTCTTCCTCTTGTATTTCATTTACTTCCATCTGTTCCACTGGATTTGATGTCTGTTCTTGTACTGTATCTTCTTTTAATCCATGCACATGTAATGTAATATATATAATCATATTACCATTTTCAATATCCGCATGATACTCAAAAACTTTTAAGGAAAATTTGTCATTTAATAATTTTTCCCATGGGGCCAATACATCCATTTCTAATACTTCTTGTAATTTTACTTGCTCTTGATAATCATCTTCATATAATCCATGAATAAATAATTGACCTACCGCTCTTATACCGCTATCTTCTTTACGATACACTAAATGCTCTTGTATTGCTAATTGTAAAACACTACTTACTTTTTTAGAAAGCTCCAATTGTTTTTCTATCGTCATCGTTTTCATTTTTATACCCTCCTTGTATCTTATTACTTCAACTTATGCTTCAAATATGTTAGAATATGACAAAAAGAAAAGAGGAATAAGCATGATTAAAATTGAACGCGTTAGTGTAATGAATTTAGAAAATGCAATGCGTGGGGCAAGAAACCCTATGAACAGTTGGAATCGTATGGATTCTACTTATGATGAAAATGGTAATTATATATTAGGAGATAATGATAAAAGTCTTGCATTACGATTAGTTCGTGCAGGTAATGATCATCGTAAATTTATTCGTCAAATATTTGTTTCAGTAGATTTTACTGCTCCTATGTATTGGTGGAAAGAATATGATACATATAAAGTTGCAACAGTTGCCAACTCAACAAGTACTATGCATAAAATTGCTAGTAAACCTTTTACTTTGGATGATTTCTCACATGAATATATGAATGATGAAGCAAAACAATGTCTTTTAAATATTATTCAAGTTTTAGAAAGTTTACGCCAAAACTTTATCGAAACAAAAGATAAAGATACATGGTATAGTATGATTCAATTACTTCCAAGTAGTTATCATCAAATGCGTACATGTACATTAAATTATGAAACACTATTAAATATTTACTTTGCAAGACGTTATCATAAATTAAAAGAATGGCATACTGTATGCGATTGGATTCGCTCTTTACCTTACATGGATGAATTTATTAGTGTAATAGAAGAAAAATAGGGGCTGTAACAAAATAAAAATAAACTCTAAATAGAAAAAAAGCCTATGGAATCAGTTAAATACTGATAAACATAGGCTGTTTTGCTTTAATTAAATCATGAACCAATATATTTCTAATTACCAATCTAATGATAACGTATTACAGTTGGTTTTTCCACTAGATATTGGTTTAAAAATTGATCTAGATGATAAACTATTCGCTTTCTGAAGTATTTGGAACTATAAATCAAAATATGAAATTTACAAGAAGGGAATCAGATGACGAAAAAATGGAATTTCTTATTGTATGCTTAGGGTATAAATGAAATATCATAAATACAGGTAAAAACAAACTATACATTAAAGTTTATCCACAGGAAATATGTTTACAATATAAGGGTGGAGTTCGTCCAAAATACAGAAAAAAAAAATATTTACATCTCGTAAATTGGTAGAGATGTTTTATTTTTATATATACCATAAGTTTTTTAGACAAACCCTTTCGAGTATTCTAACTCAATACATATGTTTTTTATGAAATATTAGATCCCAAATTATTGCTAAGAAAAATTACTTACACATTTTTCTTGATAAACTCTTTCGTGTTACAGCATCTATTTTTTATTCATGTTAAAAGAGTAATTAAACTTTACTTTTTTCTTTAAGCATCATAAAAATCAAATCTTTTAACTTCTCTTTTGATGCATTTTCTTCTAATTTTTTAGATAATAATAATAACTTTTCTTGTACTTCTTCTTTTGTAATTGGCATAGCTTCATGTTTATAAATTAAATTATTTTTCGTTTTTGATGTCTTTTCATCATCTAAACGTAGTTCTTCAAACATTTTCTCACCAGGTCTTAATCCTATTTCTATAATATCTATATCTTTATACGGCTCATATCCTGATAATCTTATCATTTTTTCTGCCAACTCAATAATTTTTACTGGTTTCCCCATATCTAAGACAAAAATTTCTCCTTTATTTGCATAATATCCTGCTTGTAATACGAGTCTTGCTGCCTCTGATATTGTCATAAAATAACGAATGATAGCTTTATTCGTTATCGTTACTGGACCTCCTGTTGCAATTTGTTCTTTAAATATCGGTATTACCGATCCATTTGATCCTAATACATTTCCAAATCTTACGGCTGCCATTTTTGTTACTCCATTATCTCCATATGCTTGCATTATCATTTCTGTCATTCGTTTTGTAGCTCCCATTACATTTGTTGGATTTACTGCTTTATCCGTACTTATCATAATAAACCTTTGTACTTTATGTTCAATACAACATTCTATTAAATTATACGTACCAAACACATTATTTTTTATTGCCTCCATTGGTCTTGCTTCCATTAATGGCACATGTTTATGAGCAGCTGCATGATATACAACTTGTGGTTGTAATTGTGCAAATATTTCAAATAAAGCTTTTTTATCTCTTATTGATGCTACATATGATAAAACAGTAATTTCTTTTGAGATTTTCCCATGTCGCTTTGCTCTTTCAAATTCTTGTTCTAGCATATACAGACCATTCTCATTTATATCTATTAATATTAATGCCATTGGTTTATATTTAATTAATTGTCTCGCTAATTCAGACCCTATAGAACCTCCTGCTCCTGTTACACAAACAACGTGTTGATGAATATATGATGTAATTTCATATTGATCTAAATACACTTCTCCTCGACCTAATAAATCTTCTATATTTATATCTTGCATCAATGATTTTCTTTGTAGTCCATCTTCTAATGTATCATTAAGTTCCCTCATAATTTTTACATTTAATTGTAAGTCTTGACACATTTCATATAAATGGCGAATTTTATCTTTTGATGCACTTGGCATCGCAATTATTACACAATTTATTTGATATTGCTGTTTCAATTTCTCTAAATCATTTGTTGTTCCAATTACACGCACGCCTGCTACAATTTTTCCTACTTTATAATCATCTAAAAATCCAATACAACGATATTTCAAATTTTCATTTTGTGATATTTCTCTTAACATCATAACCCCTGCATCCCCTGCCCCAAGAATAAAAATATCTTCTTTTTCTTTCCTTGACACCACACATTTTCGATATAATCGATACAAGACTCTTAATCCTACTATCAATAAAATATTATAGACTAATACATTTACATAATAGCCATATGAAATTGGTTTTTGTATACATAATCTACATAGTATTATAATACTTATCGCTATTGTATTCGCAAATGAAATCCTAATTACTTCACTCAATCCTGTATATTTCCATAAACTTCTATTCACACGAAACAAATCAAAACATAAAGCAAATATTAACAATTCTAATGCTAAGTATATTACCTTATTTTTTATTATCCCCTGCATAAATACTATTTGAAAATCATTTTTAATCATATATGAAATAGTAAATGAGAAAAAAACTAAAAGCAAATCTAAAGACAGTACTAATAGTTCTCTATATTTTCTAAAAAAATCGGAAAAAATCAATCGTTTGATAAGTTTTTTCATAAATGCACTCCCTTTTTATCATAACCATATATCATATATACTTCCATGTTGTCCTTTTGATTATTGAATAGGGTTACGTAAGACATTATATGAATTTATAAATTATAAAAGTATAGTCAAATATAAGAGTTATATTTTTTAAACCTTTTTATCTACTATATAATATCGTATAACGCAATAAAACACAATTATTTAAATTAAAATTCTTAAAACACATCTCTTTTATAAAAAGCAATCATATTAGACCATGCTAATTAATTATTTCGATATAATTGATTTATTTAGGTTAATCCTTATCACCACACTTTATTGTGGTATTTTTACTTTCACCTTTACAATTATGGGGTTTGCTTCCTTATACTCTCTTTTAGATTATATTCTACTTCAGAAAGGCAGAAAAAAGATAGAAACCAACTACCACATTAAACTACTATCTTAGTCCCAATGAATATTATGATAATAGCTAATTTTCTTATCAAAGATAAGTTAAACCAAATCGTTTGTAAGATATACTGGATTTACTTGGGGTCGACCCCTGCCACCACATTTTCTTGGGGTGGTTTTCTTTTTTCCTTTACAATTTATGGGGTTT
>CAJFOG010000198.1 GCA_904395785.1 uncultured Eubacterium sp.
AGGAGTAGTATATGGATATTCAAATTGTTGATGATTTTGAGAAAATTTATAAAAAAATATCAGATCTTCGTATTGAAAATAAATTTGAAGAATTAGAACAACTAGCCAATGAGCTAATTATGAACGGTATACAAAATGAATATACATATACTGAAGGAATTGGTTATTATGCTTTAGCAGAAGCAAAGTATATACAAGAAGATTTTTTAGAGTGTATAAAATTATATTGGAAAATACATTTTATATGTGAAAGAGACAATTATCCTAAGCTTTATGCAGTAAGTTGTAATTTAGCGGGGAAAACAAGTGGGAATCAAGGTGATTATCATAATTCAGTTGCATTTTTCTTACAAGGATATTATATGGCTAGAGATAATGGTTTTACGGATATAGAATCATGGATATTAAATAATATAGGGACATTATTTTTTAATTTGGAGCATTATGATGAAGCAATAAACTATTTTGAAAAAGCGATGAATTTAATAGAAAATGAAAAGAATTTAATTCAAGAGTTTCATGAAGTAGTGATTATGAATATTATTAGCGCTTATTTACGTTTAAAAGATTTTCAAATGGTGGAGGAGTGGACAAGTCAATTTTATTCGTTATTTCCTAATGCAAGAAATGTTGTGATTTCTAATGGAATGCAGATGAAAAAAGTTTTACATGCATATGATGCTAAAGATATTGAAAATTTTAAAGTTCAAGTTTTAGCATTGGTTGAAGTTACCAAAACTTGTTGGACTGGAAATTATGCAATTCAAATTTTATTAGAAACAGCAGGTCTATGCTATGAATTAGCACTATATTCAGAAATGGAAGCATGCTTAATGTTTTTAAAAACACGTCTACAGGTTATTGATTACAGGCATCGTATAAAACTATCTAGTTTATTAATTAAGTTATATAGAGCGATTAATAAAAAAGAGTGTTTATACGAGGAATTAGACGCTTATTATGAATTAACAAAAGAATCAGAATCACAAGATAAAGGCATTGAATATAAAGGTTTAAAAAATAAAATTGTATTAGAACGCGAGATTTTCGCGAAAAAGAAATTAATAGAGAAAAATGAAGAATTAAGCGCTTTATCTGAAAAAGATCCATTTACAGGTTTATTAAATAAAACTTCATTTATAAAGCATACAAATAGAAAATTAAAAAAATCTTTAGAAAGCGAGTATCATGTATTAATTATAGTTGATGTAGATGACTTTAAAAATGTGAATGATACATATGGTCATTTAATAGGTGATGAAGTTTTAAAAATATTATCTAATAGTTTTGTAAATACATTTAGAATTGAAGATTATATTGGACGTATTGGTGGAGATGAATTTTGTATTTATATAAAAGGTTCTTCTAATTTCCATAGTATTGAAGAGAAGGCGGAAGCTATTAGAAAAGAAATAAAAAATTTATATATACCTAGTGCACCAAATTGTAAAATTACAGCTAGTATAGGTATTTGTGCAACAAAAAAAGCGACAAATTATGATCAGTTTTTTGTGATGGCAGATAAAGCCTTATATGAGGCTAAGAAAAAAGGGAAAAATTGTTATTATATTTTGACTTATTAAATAAGATATATATTTGAATAAAAAATAGGAGGATTCTGCATTATCTTCCTATTTTTAATGCGTAAAAGTTAAAAATTCCCATAAATATATAATTGTGTATTTCATATTATGGTATTACATAGTATAATAGAATGAGATAAATTTGGTTTTTATAAATAATAGCATTAAGTGAGGTAATTTATGAAATTTTTTGTTGAAGATATGAAATATCAACAGCGTATTAATGAATTATTCCAATATAGAGAAGAAAGGCAATTAGATAAAATTTATGAAGTTGCAAATGATCTGTATGAGGAATCAAAACAGGAGCATGTTGTACAAGTTCAAAATATTAGTTTATATTGTTTAGCTGAATTATCGTTTCTTAAGCAAAATATAACTGATTGTTTGTCTAAAAGTCATATTTTACTAAATTATTATGATGAAAATGAAAATGATATTGTTTATGCATTAACGTGTAATTTATTAGGAACTGTATATATTTGTAAAGGAGATATGTATACAGCTGTTACATATTTGATTAGAGGTTTACAACAAGCGAAATTAGAACGATCTAGTGAATTAACGTTAAAAATACTAACAAATATCGGTACTGCTTTTTTTGATGTTGATTGTTATGATGAGGCATTGTCTTATTATATGAAATGTTTTAAAGAATTAGAAAAAAATAACTTTTCAATAGAAATATACGAGGGATTACTTGTAAATATATTAGTTACTTATATGCGTATGCAAGACTTACATAATGCTATATTATGGGAACAAAAATATGCAGAAGTTTTTGAGAATCCAAAAAATGTTATGGGAAAATCTGGGATATTAACTTATAAGGTTGTACGTGATATTCATCAAAAACAGTATGATAAATTAAGACTTGATATGATAGAATTACTTCATTTTTTCGATAATAATTGGACAGGTACTTTTTCTATTAAATTACTACTAGAAGTAATGGAAACATGTATTAAAGAAAATATTTATATTTTCATTACTGATTGTTTAGAGATTTTTGATAAACACATGCAAAAAGATGATTATAAAACAAGGTTAAGTTTATCTGTTTTATGTATTCAAATGTATAAAAAACAAAATAATAAAATAAAATATGCAGAAGAATTAGAGAATTATTATCAAATTCATCATAAATCTATAGAAAAGGATAGTGAAGTAGATTATAGTAATTTAAAAAATATAGTTATCTTAGAAGAAGAACGATTTACAAAGAAAAAATTACTTCACAAACATAAAGAGTTAAGTATAAAAAGTCAAAGAGATCCTTTTACAGGATTTCTTCATAAAACATCATTTATGAAACAAACAAATGTTTACTTTGAAAATAAATCCCAACATGTATTAGGTGTATTTATGATTATTGATATAGATGATTTCAAACTAATAAATGATAGATTTGGACATTTATATGGTGATAAAATTCTTTCATCAATTACAAATATTTTAAAGAAACATATTAGAAAGACTGATATTATAGGAAGGATAGGTGGAGACGAATTTTGTATTGTTTTAAAAAATGTTAAGCAATTACAAGCTGTCCATAAGAAATTAACGAGCATTTTAGATGATATTAAAAATGTTAGAATAGATGAAAATCATTTGAATATATCAATTAGTATTGGGGTATTTGCCACTATAAGACATTATAATTATGAAAAATTATTTTATATTGCAGATAAAGCATTATATCAAGCAAAGGCAGATGGTAAGAATACATATGTAGTAATTGAAGATATGAACGGAGATGAAATATGATGAATAGATTTCAGGATATATATAATCTATTGAAACAACATAAAGATAATGCTAAATATGATAAAGTGGAAATATTGGCCAATGAACTATTACAATTAGCGAATCAAAAAAAAGATGCATATGCGCAAGGAATGGGATACTATTATTTAGCAGAAGTTAAATATCATCATCAAGATTATGTTGAATGTATTCAATTATGTTGGAATATGCAATTTGTTTGTGAACGTGAATCTTATCCACGTTTATACGCTTTAAGTTGTAATTTAGCAGGAAAAGCATATGGTAGTCAAGGTGATTATCATTCAGCAATATCATTATTCTTACAAGGTTATTATATTGCGAAAGAGCATGATTTTTTAGATATAGAATCAATTATCTTAAATAATATTGGAACATTATTTTTTAATCTGGAACATTATGATGAAGCAATTAGATATTTTGAAAGAGCATTGTTTATTATAAAAAATAACGATGCACCATTAGAAGTATCACATGAAATTATTATGTTGAATATTATTAGTGCCCATTTAAGGTTAAAAAACTTTAATGAAGTAGAACAATTAACAAAACAGTTTGAAGAAACGTTTCCTAATATTGAAAATCATATAGTTCAAAGTGGAATGATAATGGAAAAAATATTAAAAGCATATGAATATAAAAAATTAGATATATTTAAAGAGTGTGTTATTGAATTAATAAATGTTTCAAAAGCTAATTGGACGGGGAATTATGCAATTCAAATCATATTAGAAACTGCAGAATTTTGTTTAGAACTTCGTGAATTTTCTTTATTACAAATATGTTTAAATTGTTTAAAAGAGAAATTAGCAAAGGGAGATTATCGTCAAAGAATATATCTTTCCTTTTTATTCATAGAAATGTATCGATTATTAGAAGATCATCAACAATTATTTTTAGAATTAGAGGATTATTTTAATTTAACAAGGCAATACTATATTCAGGATAAAACAGTGGAGTTTAATGGATTAAAAAATAAGATTATTTTAGAAAGAGAAATATTTGCGAAGAAAAAATTAATAGAAAAGAATAAAGAGTTAAGTGCGAAATCAGAAAAAGACCTGTTTACAGGATTATTGAATAAAACTTCATTTGTAGATCATGTGAATAAAAGATTAAAAAACAGTATGAAGAAAGGATACTGTACAATGTTTATCATTGATGTTGATGATTTTAAATATATCAATGATACATATGGTCATTTAGTAGGAGATGAAGTTTTAAAATTATTAGCCAATAGTTTTGTGAATACGTTCAGACTGGATGATATTATAGGAAGAATAGGAGGAGATGAGTTTTGTATTTTTGTAGATGGTATGAAGGATATACGAATTATAGAAGAGAAAACTGAAGCTTTACGAAAAGAAATACAAAACTTATATATACCAGGCTGTACAACATGTAAAGTTACCGCAAGTATTGGTGTTTGTATCACAAATCAAAAGCTTTCTTATCAAGAAATATTCATGAAAGCAGATAATGCATTATATAAGGCAAAAAATAAAGGAAAAAATAATTTTTATATTGATAAGATAATAAAATAATAGTGGTATTAGAATCTAATAAAGAATACTTCATTGGCAATACATTTTATGTTAAAATACTGTTGTTATTATACATGATGTAATATTAATGATTGTTATATAAATAGAAAGGAGGAACCTATATAAAAATATTTTATATAGGTATATATTTATGAGTATCATGATTGAGCGTTTAGAAGGTATGGTAAATAGGTATCATGAAATTACAGAATTAATGATGCAACCAGAAATCGTATCTGATAATAAAGAATTAGCAAAACTTGGTAGAGAACAAGCGGACTTAACACAAGTTGTAGAAGCATATCAGGAATATAAAAATACAGCACAGGCATTAGAAGATGCAAAGCAATTACTACAAGAAGATGATAAAGAAATTAAAGAAATGGCAAAAATGGAAATAGAAGAATTAGAGCCAAAAGTGGAAGACTTATTAGGTAAATTAGAAATTTTATTAATTCCAAAAGATCCAAACGATTCACATAATGCAATTGTGGAAATTCGTGGTGCAGCAGGTGGGGATGAAGGAAATATCTTTGCGGGGGACTTATACCGTATGTATTGTAAATATGCAGAAAGCCAAGGGTGGAAAATTGAAATTATAGAAATGGATGATTCTGAAGCTGGTGGATTCTCATTAGTATCATTTATGGTAAAAGGTGATGGTGTATATGGTAGATTAAAATTTGAATCTGGAAGTCATCGTGTACAACGTGTACCAAAAACAGAATCTCAAGGTAGAATTCATACATCAACAGCTACAGTTTTAGTAACTGCAGAAATTGAGCCTGAAGAATTTGATATTGATATGAATGATTTAGAAATTGAAACAATGAGAGCAAGTGGGGCTGGTGGACAACACGTTAATAAAACAGATTCTGCTGTTCGTGTAATTCATAAACCGACAGGGATTATTGTTAAGTGTCAAGATGGCCGTTCACAACATGAAAACCGTGCTACTGCGTTAATGACAATCCGTTCTCGTGTTTATGAAGAACATCAACGTAAATTAGAAGAAGAACAAGGAATGGAACGTCGTAGTAAAATTGGTACAGGAGATCGTTCTGAAAAAATTCGTACGTATAACTATCCACAAAATCGTGTAACAGATCATCGTATTGGATATACAGTGAATCAGTTAGATAGAATTATGGAAGGTAGAATGCAAGAATTATTAGATGCTTTACAAAGTGCTGATCAACAAGCAAAATTGGCAGGTACAAAAGATGAGTAGTTATAAAAGTGTCGTAAGAAATGCACAAAAGAAAATGGTGGAAAAAGGTTATGGAGAACAATCTGCTTTATTATACTTATTAGAATTAACAAACAAAGAAGCCCATAACTTATATATGGAATTTGAAGAGGAAATGCCAAAGGATATTGAAGAAGCGTATGAACAAGGAATGCAACGTCTTTTAAAAGGAGAGCCTTTAGGACATGTACTTGGATTTGAATGGTTTTATGGATATCGTTTTAAAGTAAATGAGCATGTATTGATTCCACGTCCAGAAACAGAGGAACTTGTTGCGAATGTACTGGCAGCTTATGATGAATTTTTTGGTGGAAAAGATATCATAGCTGCAGATATTGGTACAGGTAGTGGAGCTATTGCGATTTCTGTGAAAAAAGAAGAACCACGTATTCATATGCTTGCTAGTGATATAAGTGAAGATGCAATTCATGTAGCAAAAGAAAATGCGAAAGAAAATGGTGTAGAAGTATCCTTTTTAATTGGTGATATGCTACAGCCATTGATTGATAGAGATATGAAATTAGATATATTAATTAGTAATCCTCCATATATTCCTAATGAAGAAGAAATGGAAGATAGTGTAGTTAATTATGAACCTCATGTAGCATTATTTGGTGGAGATGATGGTTTAAAGTTTTATCGTATGATTTTTGAAAATGCGCACAAAATATTAAACGAAAAAGCAGTCTTAGCTTTTGAAATGGGATATAATCAAAAAGAAGTATTAAGTGAAGAAGCTAAAAAATATTTCCCAGATGCACGAATAGAAGTCGTGAAAGATATGAATGGAAAAAATCGTATGTTATTTATTTACGTGAATTTATAATGGTTTATCATATG